>JAEOTS010000028.1 GCA_016839745.1 Promethearchaeota archaeon | reverse complement strand
GATTATCTTACGAAACCAGATTCGGTTATTAAATTTTTATCCGATGAACAAACTTCAACTTCTAATGATTTACTTGTTTGTAATGTATGTGGAGCAATATTCTCTTATGATTATCTGTACTGTAGCAAATGTGGCAATAAAATACTAAAAAATCAAGAAAGTGAACTAACAGAAATCCATAAATCTGTCGCACTTGAAGAAAAAACCGCTATTCCTATTATCTCTAATAAAGTGAAAAGAATTAAAGCTGAACCGAAATTCGATCGGGGATCAACCCGATTAAATCCAATATTCTCGATTATGGGAGATCAAGTTGCATGTGTAAATTGTGGATATACGATCGTAAAACCTTATCCAAAAGACCAGCTTTGCCCAAAATGTAATAAATTTTTACCTAATCTTTTCCAATATGTTGATTACACATATGTTGAATCAAAAAAACTCGAACCTAAATCATTTAAACCCAAAATCATAACGGCTTCTTCAAAAATACAAGGTGTACGAAAAAAAGGGAGGACGACCGCTATTTCATTAGATGCTGATAAAATCGATCTAAAAGGAGGAAATGAGTACGTAAAATTTTGTGGAATAACCTCAGTTGATAGAACTCCATTATTTGCAAGCAACAAAAGACTCCTTTATTTATTGGAATTAACCAATAATTTAGATTTCATAGCCACGAGTATTTTAGGTGGAGACCTTGACAAAATGCTCCTCAAATCTGAAAACGAAGAAATAGAGAACTGTCAATTCCTTGAAAAGAATAATATAATTTACATCCTTTACGGAAGATTTCCAGACAAAAAAGGTAAATGGGTTCTCGAGCAAATGGCGAATTATTTCTCAGAATTAGTTGGTGGAAAAGATGTGAACAAATTAAGCAAAATAGATAAATTTGATATTGAGAAGAAGTTTAAAGGGCATCTTCTTTTTATTTTTAAAGAATACATGCAATTAGAAGATGTATTTACAGATCAAGAGATTCCTTATGTAGAGGATTGGATTAGATTAGATTATATTGGTTTATCTTCTATGTCAATTGGTGTGATATCAATTTTACTCGATGACGAAAATCAATTGAATATTAAAGTACCCGGAGAATTTGAGGATCCAGCTGAAGAAGCGGAAATGAAAGAATCGCGTCTGACAGCGCAAGTGGAAGCGATTGCGGCAAATACTTTAGGAAATACAGGAGCTTACCCTCGTTGGATAGCTGTTAAATTAGGATTTCAAAAATATCGTTTCTTAACTTTTAAAAAATATAAAAATGACTATTTCCTTTCTTGCATATCAGAAGGAAATTTACAGAAGATAGATAAGGTTGAAGCTCAATTAGAGCCTATTTTATACCATGGAATAGACACCCCCTTTTCTGGAAACTTAAGACCTTTTAATAAACTAAAAGCAACTATTAAAGAATTATTTAAACCGGTTCCGGGAAGAAAATATACTTAACTTTTTTAATGGACATTTAAAGATTTTAAGGATAAAATTCTTAATCAGCAATAATATATTTTATTAGAAAGATCTCATGAAACCTTTTTCCTTATTAATCAAACCCGCTTCGGCAGATTGTAACCTAAGATGTGAATACTGTTTTTACATAGATCATCTTGAAAATGGAAATGATAAACCTCGAATGACTGATGAGACATTAGAAGTTATGATAAAAAAATATATGAAAACAGATCAAAACAAACAATATGCTTTCGGATGGCAAGGTGGAGAACCAACTTTAATGGGTTTAGATTTCTTTAAGAAAGTCGTAGAATTCCAGCTGAAATATGCTCAACCGGGTTCATCAATTAGTAATGGAATTCAAACTAACGCAACATTAATTACAGAAGAAATAGCTAAGTTTTTTGGAGAATACAAATTTCTTGTTGGAGTAAGTCTTGACGGACCAGAATATCTTCACGATTATTATAGAAAAACTCTTGGTCAAAAACCAACTCATGCGTTAGTTATGCGCGGAATTGAACATCTTAAGCAAAATGGCATAGAATTTAATATACTATCTTTAATTAACAACAAAACGGTAAAAAAAGCGAAAGAAATCTACCACTATCATCGCGATAATGGTTTTTTATTCCATCAGTATATCCCGTGCGTTGAATTTGATAAAAGTGGCCAACTTAAGCCATATTCGATCACAGGAAAAGATTGGGGAATATTTCTAACGGAATTATTTAACGAATGGATAAAACAAGATGTTAACAAGGTATCCATTAGATTGTTTGATTCTATTATGGAGTATTTAGTATACGGTCGTTATAATGTCTGTTATATGCAAGATAACTGTGTCCAATATTTTGTTGTAGAACATGATGGAGGGGTTTATCCGTGTGATTTTTTTGTCCAAGATAACCTTCTCTTAGGAAACATTAATAATAATTCATGGGAAGAACTATTTAATTCTAAAATTTACCAATCCTTTGGAATACAAAAATCAAATTGGAACGAAGAATGCAATTTATGCCCATATCTTAGGCTCTGTCATGGTGATTGCCAAAAATTTCGTTATGGAGCACCAACCTCTCCTAATAGATTAAGTAATTTATGTCAAGGCTGGAAAATGTTTTACACAAAAACATTACCTCGTTTTAAATCCATTGCTGATAAGTTTAAAAAGGAGAATAGTCTGACTGAGCCTTATCTATTTAAATTTCCCAAATTTGGGAGAAATGAATTATGCCCTTGCGGTAGTGGGAAGAAATTCAAAAATTGTTGCGGTTTTCTCCTAAGTAATTGAATTTAATAATTGATATTATTATCGTTCTAATAACATAAAATAAGTTCTTAACGCAAACTATTTCAGTTATACACTTTTTTGATACCAAACATCACAATCATTTTTATAATGAGTACAAACACAACTCCCCGTGAGTTGCATGGAAAACGATTATTTGGATATTCTCTTGGAGATCTAGGATTTACTCTTCCTAATATGTTTACAGAGGTATTTATTTTCCAATATTATGTCTATACTATTAATTTAAATGCTCTTTTGGTATCAATTGGTGTCACAGCGCAATTACTTTTCGGTGCTATCGCTGCAATTATTTTTGGTGTTATTATCGATAATAAAAAGCCGGGAAAATTGGGAAAAAGGCGCCCATTTTTGTTACTTAGTTTGCCGGTATGGTGTATTACAACGATTGTGATATGGTTTCCACCTCTTTGTCCCCAAGATAATTCTCTCTATTTACCCACTGCCTTTTTTTTCTGGGGTATGATGATGGTTAGGTCAATCTTTCGAGCACTTATATTAAACGTTTATAATTCTATGCTTCCTGAACAGTCACAGACACTAAAGAATCGAGAAAAAGTTGCCTCGCTTCGATCCGCTTTTTCTATTCTCGCTTCAGTCATAGCTATGTTTCTTCCCTTATTTGTTCATAGTTTATTAAGTGATCCTTCAAATGTTAAATGGTGGGAACCATCTGGAGAAATAATGCTACTATATATTCCTTTGGTAGGAATAATCTTTACTGCTTTTGGATTAATTACTGTAATTATAATCTATATTTCAGTAGACGAAAGCTTCCATAATACAGACTCAAATTTAAAATACCAGAAAACTAAGATAACAGAAACATTTAAGCGTATGTCAATTCCTGCTAAAGATAGAAATTTCCTTAAACTAATCTTAGCAGGATTCTTCATTTGGGTCAGTGGTAAAATTGTAGCATTGTTAGTGTTCCCTTTCCAAACTTATTTATTGCAATTTCAATCGTCAGAGTTTTTCATTTATATTCTAATCTCCATTTTTGGGAAATTTGGATGGTTTTTTATATGGAAAAAGATTCTCAAGAGGAATAATATTGTTAATTCCTACTCGATTTGTATACTTTTAGCTGTTATAACTTCCTTTATAGATATATTTTACTTACTTAGTGGTCTTCCATATGGGATAAAATTAGTATTATATATAGTATCATGGAGCACAGTTCTTGGGTCTATGTACGCATATCCTCTGTTTTCTATTCCAATAATGGCTTCACTTGTTCATGAAGCAGCTGAAAATGATAAAGTGTCTAATATCGATGAGTCAATGGCGAAAATATCTGGATCCTATTACGGTTTAGAATCATTCGTACGATCAATGGGCCCTGCATTTGCTTCATTGTTGGTAGGAAGCATTCTTTCTGGTCCAAACGAAGAAAATCCATATGTAATTATCTTTTTATTCATATCTTTAGGTGTCTTTTATCTCATCGCATTTGTATTTGTAAAGAGAATAAAACTCTCCAAAGATTCCTATTATAGTAAGCAAATTATATAAAAATACAAGGTAACATTAAAATAACTTAAATTAGTTATTTCAATTCTTTTTTTGGTTTTAAAAATAGATTTATATATCTCGAAATCAAATATATTCACATCAATAGTAATTCAATTGTTAAAAAGAGGTTATTAAAAGTGACAGTACCTAAATGGTATGTTGATGATAGTAAACCTTGGTTTAAAAAATACCAAGAAGGCGTCCCTAAGCATCCAGAGTTTCCGGTGATAAGCTTAGGGGATTGGTTTGACCAAAAGACCGAAGAATTTGCTAAGAATAAGGCTATATATTTCTCAAAAACATTCATGAATTATCGAGTATTACGAAAACATACGGATTCTCTTGCTACATCATTATCTAGACTAGGGGTGAAGAAAGGAGATGTTATCGCTATTCTTTTACCAAATTGCTTTCAATATACAATAACTTATTTTGCGACTGTTAAATTAGGGGGAATAGTAATTCCGATTAATCCTACATATAAACCTTTAGAAATTCTCCATGTACTACAGCAAGTGAAACCAAAAGGGCTTGTATGCATGGATGTCATGTATGGATTAATTAAACCTATACAAGAGAAGTATAAGTTTGAATTTGTTATTTCGACGTGTATTGTAGATTTAGCAGCTATTCCTCCTGCCGTTAAAGAGCAATTAATTGCAGACGGAACAATTCCTAAAGGGGAAGTTCCTGGGGCTATTGAGTTTTTAGATGTATCTCAAAAACGGGGCGAAGTTGATATTCCAGAAGTCGAAATTGATCCTTTAAATGATACGGCAGTTTATTTGATGACTGGGGGGACTACAGGTGTTCCAAAACCTGCGATTATTACTCACTATAACGCCGTTACTAATGCAAAACAAAATGTTATGTGGATGCCTGATGCTCAACATCCAATGGCGTGTGTCGGTATCTTACCTATGTTCCACGCTTTTGGAATGACAATCGTTCAGAATGTGGTAATAGAAGGAGGAGACTTTAACATCCTTTACGCAAAGAGAGAACTTGACTTAAAAGAAGTTGTAGATATGATTATAGAGGTTGGTCCTGATGGTGGTGTTATTCTTCCTGGTGTTGAAAATCTTTTTATTGGACTAACTCGATACTTAAAAGCAAATCCCGAGCCTAGATTAGAAAATATGTTTCGTTTATGTGTTAGTGGTGCGGGACCCCTTCACAAACCTGTAAAGGATGCGTTTGAAGCAGTCAGTAACGGAACCCTTGTTGAGGCCTACGGACTTACGGAATGCACAACTGCAGTAAGCGTAGGCCCATTTGACGGAACTGATACTCCCGGGACTATTGGTTTACCATTACCAGGTGTTGAATGGGCAATTTTCGATTCAGAAGATTTTAGTAAAGGACCATTACAAGGTTATGGAATCGATAATACTGGAGAGATTTGTGTATGCGGTCCACAAGTGATGAAAGGCTATTTGAATAGGCCTGAAGCTACAGCAGAGACTCTGAAGGAGTGGGATGGGCGTATTTGGTGCCTTACAGGAGATATTGGATACATGGACGAACACGGACAAATGGTTATTCGAGATCGAAAGAAACAGATGATTAAATATAAAGGTTATTCCGTTTTTCCAAAGGAAGTAGAAGACTTATTAGGATCGCACCCTGCCGTAATGGAAGTAGCTGTTGCTGGATTACCTGATGCTGAAACAGGAGAAATGGTAAAAGCTTGGGTCCAATTACAAGACGATTCAGTAGGTAAAATTACTTCTGAAGAATTAATTGCATGGAGTAAAGAAAATATAACTCATTATAAATGCCCAAAACAAATAGAAATAATAGAAGAAATTCCTAAATCTATGGTAGGGAAAGTTCAGAGAAGACAATTACAGATTGAAGATCCTTTGTGGAAGGCTAAATATGGAGCGAAACAATAATCTTTACTAAAAATTTTTCTTTTTTTACATTTATTCTTTTTTAATCTATAAAAAGCAACTATTTATTCAATTCTGATTAAATTATAATAGAATTCTACAAAAAAGTGAAGAAGATGAAGGATAAATTTCAACTCGTTGGTACGAAAATTCAAGAATTTTCCCTCCCAGATTCGAGAGGCGGGGTACTAAATATAAGAGCTCTTGAAGGTAAAAAAAAAGTTGTTGTCATATTATTTCGAAACATTAATTGACCTTACTGTAGATGGCACGCGGCACATTTAAGAAAAGATTTCGAGAAGTTTGAGCAGATGGAAACCGTACTTTATCCAATCTTAGCAGATTCTGAAAAAAACGCAAAAAAATTGGAAGAAAAATACGCCCGAAAATATCCAATATACTATGATCCTTCGAAAAAGGTTCCCAAAATGTTGAATCAAGAGATAAAGTTATCCAAAGGAGGAAGGATGCCTGGAATGTTAATCATTGATAAGCAAGGTATTATTCAATTCGCTTATTATGGAGATAGCATGCAAGACATCCCTAAAAATGAAATTCTATTTGAAATATTAGAAAAAATATAATAAATAATATGTTTGGAAAAAGTAAATTGAAAATATAAATGATATTTACTTTTAGAAGGTTAGCCACATCTCACCAAACAAATTTTTTTTATTATTCCTTTTATTTTTTAATCTTCTATGTGTAAGTTATTCTTTAAGAGTGTAAACTGTATCACAATGTAAATCTCCTGCCGCAACAGTTTTAAGAATCTTAAGTTCGATCTTATCGCTCACTGCTTCGCGAAAATACTCACGATCGATTGCCATAACAGCTTCACATAATGATCTAGATGTATTCTCAAGACCAAAAGGGCACATGGTACCTTGAATGTGAAACTTTTCATCTGAAATAGAAATTATCTTAACAAAATCAGGATTATAACTCTTTGAGAAGGCCCGTGCTACTGTAGTCAATTTTTTATTTGGTAACTTTTTCATTATTTTAAAGCCTAAAGCACGACCTTGTTTTCCACAAACTTTTTTTATAATAGGAAGTGCTTCCTCTCCGAATTTTTTGTAAAATTCTTTTATCAGTAAGCCTTGAGCTTCTATTGGGTTACTCGGTAATTTTTGTGATTTTTTTTGAACCATTATCTTATCGACCGTTATACATATACTTAAAGCTTCTAATTAAAAATTTTTTAAAAGTATTAGAAAACAAGAAGATGAATATAAAATTCGATAAAAGTCTAAGATTCCATTTACAGTTCGTATTAAAAAACTACTAATGGATTTTTTCAAAATTATAATTATAATGCAGATCACTAAAAAATTCTTAGATTTAGAAAATTTTTATGTTAACATTCTCTTCAATCAGGGTGAAAGTCTTGAAGGATTTATCTCCTCTTACGGATTTGCTGCCTTAATTTATAATGTAGAAACAGGTAGTTATATTCTTTTTGATACAGGTAGTGATGGAGATATTTTACTTCATAACCTAAGCCAACTAGGTATTGATGTTACTGAAATCTCAAAAGTAGTTATTTCACATAATCACCCAGAGCATACTAAAGGTTTAGAAAGTATTTATAATAAAAATAATGATTTAGAAATCTATGTTCCTATAGAAAATCAAATTACGTACAATAGAAAATATCCATTGTCTAAGGTTTTCGGCGTTAGTGAACAAACTGAGATTGAGAAGAATGTCTATTTAACTGGTCAATTGGGAAATTATTTAAAGGAACAAGCAATGCTCTTAAAAACACGCGAAGAAAAGGGAATCCTACTTGTTGGTTGTTGCCATCCTGGCTTGAATGAAATTTTCAATGCTTTTTCAAATCGAGGTAATATTGAAGCAATTATAGGAGGGCTTCACAATATCAGAGTCTTTTCGAGTTTAGATTCATTGAAATTTATTGGAGCTTGCCATTGTACTAAATATAATGATATATTAAGGGTAAAATATCCTGAAAAATATCATGAAATTAAAGTAGGCGAAGAGCTTTTATTTTAACTATAAATATACTTAAAATTCGCTTATTATCTTCTTTTTATTATGTTTAATAGTGTTATTGTTTATTAAAACTCTGTTTAAATATGAATGAAAATTATCTAATTTGATTTATCTTAAATTAGTGATTATTCTTTGAATTATATTATTATTGAAAATGAGCAAATAGGTCAAATCAAAGCCAGATTGCTTCCTGATAGAAACCCTGAAACATGTAAAGCCATCTGGGATAATATACCTTTCGATCTAAACCTAGCAAGATGGGGCGAGGAGCTCTATGGAGAAATACCCGTTGCTATAGGTAAGGAAAATGCCCAAATTGATTGTGAAGTCGGAGATATTGGCTATTGGCCTGATGGGAATGGTTTCTGCATTTTTTTTGGTCCTACTCCTGCGAGTAAGGATGAAAAACCAAAAGCAGCGTCACCAGTGAACATCTTTGCCAAAATTGAAGGAGATGCAAAAATTTTTAATCAATTTTCATCTTTTAAGGGAAATGTCACGAAAGGATAAATATAAGTTTTTAACCAGAAATATTTTATAATTCATAAACTAAAGTTTCATTATTTTTTATTATTTCAAAATATTATAATGAAACTTAATATTGACAAACCATTAATTCTCTATTTTATCTTAGCAATTAGTATTACATGGCTACTTTGGATTCCTACTCTAATCATTTCTTCTATCAATAATTATTTTGTGCCAAGTATTCTAACCTTCAATGTTCTAATCTCTGAAGGTTTTGTTGACAACTTTCACGTACTCGTCTTTGTTATAAATCAACTTGGAGTTTACGGCCCAATGATTGCTGCTTTTATAGTCTTGGCAATTACTAGAAAAAAGGTAGGGGTTGTAGAACTTTTAAAAAGCATGGGTAAAGTAAATGTGAAACTGAAATGGTATGGGGCGATAATTCTACTTCCTTTAGTTATTACGTTAGCCTCTGCTGGTATTAGCCTTTTATATGGGACAGATCTTACAAATTTATTTAATCCCGGAATGGCTCCACTATTAGTTTTACTAATGTTTATAAACAATACTTTAACGAGTGGTTTAGAAGAACCTGGTTGGAGAGGTTATGCATTACCAAAATTGCAAGAAAATTACACTGCAAATAAATCGAGTATAATTTTAGGGATAGTATGGGCAATATGGCATTATCCATTTCTAGTTTACCTCAATTTTGTTCAATTGGGTACTGGTGCGTTTTTAAGCGCGTTAGCGATAATAGGATTTACAGCCAGCACTGTTGGAGGGTCAATTTTATTTAGTTGGGTTTACAACAATACAAAGAGTGTTTTCATGGCTATTCTCTTCCATGGTTTAATGAATTTTATACCCCAAGTCATAATGGGTGGTGTGATAGATAGTATGGGAGGAGTTATCGTAGCTTTAATTACTTGGGGAATCGCGATAATTCTTGTGAAACTATACGGCGAACAAACTCTCACAGGTCTAACTGAAGAAGAAAAAAGAGCAAAAGAAGAAAAAAAGACTCAAAAAGCTAAATCAAAATAAAATACTTAATTCTTTTTTTATTTATATAACGGCTATAAAATTGAAAATATCTAGACATAAACCTTAATTTATTTACATCTCTTTCCTATAAAAGCTAATTTTAGATTTTAATTATTGATGTGACACATTATTAGTTCGATACCTACAGCTCAAAAGGAAAAATTCAACAAACGCCTTCTTATTATTTTTATGATCCAGTTTACAGAAGTTTTGGGATTCAGTAGCGTGCTGCCCTTGATTCCCATTTTAGGAATAGAATTAGGTTTGGATGAGTTACAAGTAGGATTAATTCTAAGTATTTTTAGCTTATGTCAACTTTTCGCCAGTCCAATTACAGGGAAGCTTAGCGACAGGTTTGGAAGAAAACCATTGTTATTATTTAGTCAAACGAGCACTCTTGTAGGATTTCTTCTCCTTGGAATATCAAGTAATGTTTGGATACTAGTTGCTGCACGTCTAGTAGATGGTCTTCTAGGAAGTAATATGACAGTTACTCAAGCATATATTAGTGACGTAACAACTCATAAGCAAAGAACTAAAACATACGGTTATTCAAGCGCAGTTTTTGGTGCGGGATTAATTTTTGGTCCTATGATTGGAGGTGTCCTATTATTAGTTAGTTTTTCAGCTCCCTTTTTCTTCGCAGCTGGCATTAGCCTTGTTTCAATTGTTTTAGTAGTAATTTTTCTACCTGAATCAATAACAGAAAAAAAGAACAAGTTTCGCTTAAAGTTTGGAGAGATAATACCTATTAAGGAAACTAAACATTTCTTCAAATCCGGAGAAACTCGAGGTATTCTAATAGAATTCTTCCTTTATAGTTTCGGATTTTATATTTTTATTTCAACCTTTCCTCTATATTCCACAATCTATATGCTTGTGTCAGCCCAACAACTCACTATTTATATGGCTTGGTTAGGCATTTTTAGAGTTTTATTTCAAAGCTTTCTAATCAACCCAATAATGAAGAAAGTGGGCGAAAATACGACTCTGAAATTAGGTATTTTTGCGCTGGTTTTGGCTATGGTATTTCTTATATTCACCACTAACTTTTGGATCGCGTTTATTCCTATTTCCTTTTTGGCTTTTGGAACAGGCGTAACTCGCCCCATTCTCACAAGTAAGTTAACGAAAGTGGTTAAAAGAGAAGAAACTGGTAGTATACTCGGAGTAAATACTTCATTATATAGTATTGCTCAGATTATAACCCCAATTCTTGGTGGATTAATCTTAAAATATTTACCTCCGCAAATACTCCCTCTCTTATCAGCAATCGTTTTCACACTTATTTTTCTTTTATGGCGTTGGGCATTTATTAAGCCTTTTCAAGAAAATAAAAGTCTGTTAATAAAATCAGAAGAGTAGATTTATTTAATCGTGATACTTTTTATTTTAGACATAAGTTTTATAATATATAGAAATAAAGCTTATATGATTTTCATCTCTCTTAAATGAAAGGTATATTTAACAATTAGCATTTGATAAAGTGAAGATTCATTAGTTCGAAACTGACAGCTCAAGAAATAAAATTTGATAAACGCCTATTAATCGTTTTTCTGATTCAATTTACGGAAGTCTTAGGATTTAGCAGTGTGATGCCAATCATTCCATTTTTAGGGTTATCTTTAGGTTTAAACGCATTTCAAGTTGGACTAGTTCTTAGTATTTTTAGCTTATGTCAACTTTTCGCTAGTCCAATTACCGGTAAACTAAGCGATAGGTTCGGAAGAAAACCATTACTTCTATTCAGTCAAACGAGTACTTTGATAGGATTTTTACTTCTTGGAATGGCTTCTAATGTCTGGATATTGATAGCAGCTCGTCTTGTAGACGGACTATTAGGGAGTAATATGACAGTTAGTCAAGCGGTTATTAGCGATATGACAGATCCCAAGTCTCGAACTAAAGTTTATGGTTATTCAAGCGCGGTTTTTGGTGCTGGATTAATTTTTGGACCAGTGATTGGAGGGTTATTATTATCAATTAACTTTTCAGCTCCTTTTTTTTTTGCTGCGGGAATTAGCCTTCTTTCTATAATATTAGTAATAATATTCTTACCCGAATCACTAAATAAAAAAGAAGATAAATTGGCCTTTAAGTTTGGAGATATAATTCCCATCAAAGAAGCCAAACATTTCTTTAAATCTGCTAAGATTCGGGGAGTAATTTTTGTTTTTTTCATCTATAATTTCGGTTTTTTTCTCTTTATTCATACATCTGCCTTATTTGCTGAAAAACAAATTCACGCTACTCCGCAAGAAGTTGCATTTTATATGGCTTGGCTTGGCGTGCTTAGGGTCATTTTCCAAAGTGTTCTCATCAATCCTTTATTGAAAAAAGTAAGTGAAAACAAAACTTTAGGAATAGGTGTTTTTGCGATGATTTTTGCGATGGTGTTTTTTATTTTTTCTACTAGCTATTGGATAGCCTATATTCCTTTTTTCTTTTTAGCATTTGGAACTGGAGTTGTTCGTCCTATTCTTACAAGCAAATTGACTAAAGCTGTTAAAAAGGAGGAAACTGGTAGCTTATTAGGTGTTAATAACTCGTTAACCAGTATTGGTCAAATAATATCACCAATTCTCGGTGGATTGATCTTACAATTTCTACCCGCACAAACACTTCCAACCATTTCAGCAATAATTTTTGTCCTTATAATTGCCCTATGGAGATGGTTGATTATTAAGTCTGGCAAAGAAGATAAAGAGCAATTAATAGAGACGAAAGAACAAGTTATTAATTTAGAATAGATTCACTTTTTTACCTTTAAATTATTTAAGCTTTATTTTTAAACTTCTCCCAAATGTCTTTTGAGATATTTCGCATGTTATTGGTAAAATCTGATTTAAATCCTTTTAAAACCTCGCTGAATTCTTTTTCTAAATCAACCCATTTTAATCGATAAATAAGATATTCCCAATCTATTGTATTCGTATTAGCTATTAAAATTTGTAAGATATCGTTTATATCTGTTGAACTACGATCAGATCTCCCTAGTTTTGTTAAGATAAAATCCTCAACGGCTAACACATAAACATTAGAATAGAAATTTTGGATACTACTTACCATTTTTTCATCCCAATGAAATATGTCACAAGGTTGTAGCCAGATTTCTGCTTCTCCACCCTTTCCGAATACAGTAAACAAATTGTGATTTATTTTAGGTGTTTGAATAGTTGAAATCTCTTTTTTTTTTAATATGTTAATGAATTCATCTAATTCCTCTTGATTTTTAATATAGATACAAATATCGAGATCTAAGGTTGATCTCGCTATATTATAAGCTGGAAGTGCCAAACCCCCTATAATTACGGTAGGTATGTTGCAAGAAGCTGCTGTTTTTAAAATTATTTGAAGAAGATCACTATTCAACTTGAATCAACTTGAGTAAATCTTTAAAGATCTGTTCTTTGGTTTTTCCTCGCTCAATTAAGCGTTGAAATTCTTCTACTTTTTTATACGCCCTTTCTATATCTGAAAGAGTTACATAGATCGGAGATCGGGTTTTTTTCTTCACGGTCATGTTATTCTTATAGATATAATGTATTTACTCCCTTTTATAACTTCCTATGAATTTCTAATGTATTAAGCCTAGAAGTGATGTAATAATGAATTATACTATACAAAAAAAAAATAAGGATATATTATATAATATATATATTATATATAATGAGGGAGGGCAAATACTCCCTCTCTTGTCAGCAATCGTATTCTCGCTTATATGTATCTTATGGCAATGGGCATTTGTTAAGCCTTTTCAAAGTGAAAAACAGCAACCAAAAGAGTCAAAGGGACTAGATTCTAATTTTTAATTGAATTATTATTATTGATTTAATTCACGACACTTTTTAATTAGACTATTAAATTTCTTGATTTGCTTTTTTATTTTTTTTCACGCGGACTTTTTCTAATTTTTTAGTTGTTTTCATCTTCTTAATAGATGCAATTATTCCAATAAATGCAATGCTTATTATTATGAGGAGAATGATTTGTAAATCCTTTGAATCGGGGATTTCCTCTGAAACAATGATAAGATATCGAGGATTTACTGAGTCATAGCAATATCCATCAATACTACCATGAGTATAACCCTCGTTTCCATCCGTATCATTTGCCCATCCATAGTAAGTATAAATACCTGCTGAAAGATCTGTTGCATTAAAGAAAAAACCCCATCGAGTTGAGTCATGTTTCTTGAACCTAATGTCTTTAAGATGATTTCTTTGTCTAAAATAATAGTTGTCGTAAATATCCAAGTTCCCGAAAGCATTTGTTTGTGCTACAGCCTGTTCAGGATTATCGTGATAAAATACATTCCTATATATCTCACTTGTATAATGAGATATTCCTCTAATTTGAACAGATTTTTCAGTGTTTACTTTAAAGGTGTTATGATGAATTTTTATTGAATCTCCTGCTATATCCGTAAAACCTTCATGATGGAGGTAAATCGTGTCATTATCTAAAGCCCTGTCATAAACAAGAACCTCATCGATGATTCCATTGAAAGGTAACGTCCCGCTTGATGTTGCGCCGATGCATAGATCCCGTGAATTCGTGCCAATACTGCCCGCGTGTTCTTTGCTAGCTTTTTGTACCCCGTCATAATATAATCTTATTTTATTTCCATCAAACGTTCCCAATACATGATGCCAATTATCCTGAAGCCCCGCGGGCATTGCCCAGGAAACATTCACGCCATCATCGATGCAGAAATAGATTTTATCATCATCGCCATTTAAATACAAGGAGTAGGCTTGCGAGCTTGAAAAGGTACCCTTGCTAAGAATAACTTGATTGTTATCTTCCGGATTCACGCTAGTTTTTATCCATGCTTCAATTGTTATTTCCGCTGTAATACCTAATGTTGTGTCATCATTACAATTAACATGATCATTTATTCCATCAAATCGAAGTCCATTTTTAATCTTTCCATTGACCCAGCAAGTGTCAGCATCCATATTTGTGAGCGTTCCATCATTTGCATTATTGTATATACTTATCGCACTATCTGCTGCGCTGGGCCCGCTTCCTTCATCAAAACGCCAATGAGACACGCGGTATCTCTTCTCAAAATCACGGGCACCATGCATGTCAAAACAATGACTCTCTCCATCGTTTTCAAGCACGACATTATAACGTGCTTCATAACCGCAGCCAGGATTTCCTGAACCTGCAATATGATGGCGGCAAAAATCCATAAGATTTGCTTCAATTAGAGTATAAGCATCCTGACCCATGATAACTCCGTAACCTAATCCTGAACGCTGATTATGATGTATATAATTGTGATGAACATGACCTCCTGATGTTCTCAAGAAATAAGCGGGAGTATAACCCCAAGCATATAATTCACAGTTATCAATCTCAACATTAGAGACATCATGGGTATAAATAGCACATGAGTCGTCTGATTCATCGGTTCCATTATGTGGACCTTGTATACGAAGCCCTGTAATTCGGACATTATCTGATGGTTGACAATACCCATAAGTGAAGTAAGGCGCCCATAAGTTCTTCGTATCATAGTGAAGTAAGGCGCCCTCTGAACCACTATTACCACGCCCGCTAGCTAAAGTGACACCCACAGGTATGACAGTATCTTCCGTGCCTGTCATGTTAATTTCTGCACTATCATCTATATATACTATTTCTCCAGAGGTCGCAATTGCTAAGGCTGCAAGTAATTCTGCTTTATTTGTTACAAAATGATCAGCATCAGCTGAATTTATAATATCTTTATAACCAGTTCCTCCACCAATTGGATTTCCTGTAGGATTTACATCCGCTCCATAGCCATCATAATTCTTTTCATCTATGCTATTTAAAAACTCAATAGCCTCTGAATAAATCATTACCTCATCGATCATGCCTTTAAAATGAGTCCAATGACCCTTACCAATCCAACAACGTGCGGAGGTTAGATGATTGGTCCAGTATCCCGAATTTGCATATATTTCAAGTTCTTCCACTTTACCATCGATAAAAATCCTAATACCAGATCCGTCTTGAGTAACTATGACATGATGAAAATCTGTGTCGCTAATTGTTCTAATAGTTTTAACTTCAGTAACTCCAATATCATCATCTTCGATGCGTAAACAAATTCTATTTTCCACAGTTCTACATATAAGTAAGAAATCCTGATAATCATTTTCATAAATATTAATTATATCTAAGCGCTCATAAAACGTAGTAGCTTTAAACCAAAACTGAATCGTTCCCCGTGTGGATATGAAACTATCCTTCGTCCCACAATCCATGTAAGCGTCCGATCCATCAAAGCTAAGACCCTTTCCATATTTACCCGTGCTCCACTGTGCGCCACTAAGTAGTGTTCCATGATTTTGGTTTTTTGAAAAATCATGTGCAAATGTAGAATTCTCACCTAAATTAGTATTTTCATCTAAATTCATGCCAAGCACTAAATTATCTCCATAAATATCATAGTCTTCTTCATTCCAACCGAATCTAAATGTAGAAAGATTTTCTTCTGAAATCGAGACATTTATTCCGGCCCAATTTTTATTTATTAAATTAGTATTATTGGCGGGCGTGGGAGGCTCAAAAAATAAGACCGGCTCAGGTTCGCTGGTCTCTGGGTACTTGCCTTCCTTTCCATTCCTAATGCATGATTCAAGGTTAAAACTTGAAATTATAAAAGGGATTATTATAAGTGATATAATTATTATTAAAGTTCTCGAAGTTTTTCCAAGTTTGTAAAATAATTTCCTCATGTATTTCTAAAATGATCATTTTTAAAAAGTTTTGAGGAGATATACAAAAGCTAAAATTCCAATTGCTAATAGTCCGTTTAGCCATCCAAGAAAAGAAAGCATTTTTAAATCCAATTTAATAATTTATTAACGAATGATAAACAATAATATGAGACTATACTAATAAACTGGGAGTTTATTAGGTGTAAATAATTCGCTTCATAGTATCGCTCAGATAGTAACACCTATACTTGGGTGATTAATCCTAAAATATTTCCCTCCCCAAATACTCCCTCTTCTTTCAGCAATCGTTTTCTCACTTATATTTATCTTATGGCGATGGGCATTTGTAAAACCATTTCTGAAGGGAAAAAACCAGCTCTCAGAAGAATAAAATAAATAATCTATCCCGCTCTAATTAATTATTTAAATATAAGTTGAATATAATTATAATATATCGAATTAATGAAATCCAACCGAGTTGCTACTAAATTGGAATACAAGCATAAATTTTTTACATTTACAACGATATTAATGGTTATTTTTATAATCTTTACAACAATATTACACCACATATTTCCTGATGTATTGAATGTTCCCAATACTCGCGGTCCTTACTCTTCCAATAATATTCTATTTGAATTAATTATAGCAGATGTGATGACCTTATCACTTTCGGCACTAGTTTTTTATCATAGCCTTAAAACTGTGGGTTTGATTAAGAGTACTTGCTTTTTATATGGTTCAATAATATTCACGGGACTCCAAGAATGTTTTTGGATTTTAACTGGTAGGTTTGGTGTATTTCCTCAAGAATCTTATTATTTTACTAGAGGGGGGTTATGGTTTTTAGAAATACCTCTTTATACTTGTCTAGGGTGGTATATATTGGCATGGTCTTGTGTAAATGTTGCCCAAATAGTCTTTCGTAATCGAAATTACATATTTCACGCAATAATTGCAGGAATAATGGCGACTTCTCTTGATATGTTTATCGATCCTGTAATGATAAATCGAGGTTCTAGTTCAGTTTTTTCTGATTCACTTGGTTTATGGGTTTGGTTAACCGATATTAGCGATAGGTTTTCAATCTTTTCGATACCATTTTCAAACTTCTTTGGATGGTGTATGGTTATAGCATTATTTGCAATCTTGTATGGATTTGTTTTTCGCAATAAAAAAATTGAAGAGAAAGGGATTAAAAAATCTGCTGGAATATTTTTCTATCTAATTCCAATTACTTTAGCCATATGTATTGGATTTATATTTGTCTCACAGCTTACTATTGATCTTCTTCTTAAAGGAATAAATTTAATACCAATCGGTTTAGCATAACAAAATAAAGTGATTTAAAATGGAAAAAAATAATAATAGAAAGAAAATTAGGTTTATCCCGATAATTGTGCTTATTTTATTTTATCTAACTGTATTATTAGATGCTTTAGGAGTAGCTCAAGCCCAAAATGACATTTCATATATGATTTTAGCATTTACGGTGACACTCCCTTTTTTTATTCCAATCATCATAGCAGCAATTTTATTAATTAAAAAATAGTATAGATATTTTTCATGATATCTCAATAATATGAAGATAATATGTTAGAGCATATATTTAATCGTGAAACTCAGCTTTCACGAACTTATTATGAATTGTTGTAATATGGTGAATTTTTTAATAGGATTTTTCGAGTGTAAGATCTAAACATTTTTGCCAACTTACCCATGATACCAAGGTTTTTTTTAAAATCTTCAATATAATCTTCGAAAGTTAAGTTTTGGAATTGTAGTAACTCTTGTGCCTCGCTTGTATCCATCCAATCAGTATAGTACCAATCCAGGTTGTTTTTAGGCACTTTAAATGCAGACTCTGGAAGCATGCCTATGCCAATGGCTTCAAATATCTTTGTTAAATATTCACGACTTAACATCTGGCACTCTTTTCCTCCCCCAATTAATAACACCTTGTTATCTGTGTTGGTCGTTACAGAATTTGCGATCGCCACTCCTACATCTCTAGTATGTACAAACTCAAACCTTTGATCCAAGGGTATGTTGAATACATAAGCGTCAATATCTAAGCTTATTTTTAACGGAAGAGCCACTGCCAACCTTAATATTGTCCAGAGTAGATCGCTCTCTTTTACCATTGCCTCACCCTCAACCTTAGAATGAGTGTAATTATCCGTAGGATTCAGTTTTCCGTTAGCTTTTCGAGGAGGAGGCTCGTGCATTCGAGGTCCGTGTGCCGAAATCGAGCTTATAAATATGAATTTAGGTCTTTTTTCCATTTTCAAAGCAGCATCTACAATATTTCGCGTTCCTTCAATATTAACTCTGCGTGAAAGATCAGGAAACTTTTCACTTGTAGGTGGAATAATTGCTGCTAGATGAATAATGCATTCCCTCCCCTTTACAATTTCTATTAATGGGTTTTTATTTAAGATATCTCCCCAAACCGTTTCAAAATTTCCAAGTTTCAATAGTCTTTTTCTCACTCTCTTGTTTTCTTTTGTTTTTAAATCAAAACACAGTATCTTGTGATTTCGTTCTAAAAGCGCCATTATCGTGCTTTCTCCTATGTTTCCAAAAGCTCCCGTAAGTAATACTTCCATTATCAATCAATTATTTTTTTTTAGTTCTAATTTTATAAATATTCAGATTTAGAATATATAGATCTCTAAAAATCGAGAAGATAAACATAAAAAATCACTAAAAGGACATGTGATCTGATCAAAAGAAGAAATGAGATTACATAACGGAAAATCATTCCCTTATTATACTATTAAAATAACAAACTGCATTTTATTAATGAAAAATGGTATAATAATTACAATAAGAGAAATTTAAGTAGTAGAAATGTTATGAAATCTTTAAAGTAAATTTATCATAACAATTTTTACTATTAAAAACAGGTCGAAATTTATGGCTATTCAAATAACTAAAATGATCTTTCATGGGATTCTCAATGCGATAATGTACATTGCTTTACCGTTAATTCTCTTTGAAGTAGTCTCAATAATGGGACTAATGACATTTACCCAAGAATTCAAAACATCCATAATCATTATTGGAATTATCGGTACCGTTTTTGCCATGGCACGGCATGCTTATCCTAAAGATACCTCAGCAAATCGCCTTATAGCATTTGGCTCTACAATATACTCCGGTATATATATGTTCTATCTTTTCGGGGGTTTTACAGCAGGAGTATCACTAGGAACATATTCAATAAGTTTACCTACTATTCAGGTACTTTTAGGTTTGCAAATATTTGCTTGGTTGTTATTAGGCTCATCTGGAGTTAGAGCAATGCAATACTTAATCGAAGCGATAGAATTACGAAAAAGTAAAGAATATCGCGTAAAATTTAAACTTAGTACAATCTTTAAAGTAGTAGGCACGATATTTAGTCTTATTATATTTGGCTATCTTGGCAGCATTGTATATAGTGGAATGAATCTTGGGTTTCAATTTCGCGATACATTTGTCTTGGGGTGGGATGACGGTGGTACACTTATGAATCCGAGTGACGATACTATTAATGTTACCGTTACTTTTGATCTCAACAACCAAGGATTCTACGCTATTTATGATATTTTAATCGACGCAGAATTTTATACAGTTACTTCTTCAAATCCGCCACAACTTCCTGAGGGAGTTAAAGTAGGAGAATCATTAAATAACTATTTTAGTACGTTTCATTCCTTCACGAATAATACCAATAATAACATAACGATTGTAATGGATCCAACTTATATCGTAGGATTAGCTACTACAGATGCAACTTTAGCGCTGAAAATCTCATTTGCTACGCTTTACGCTGCAATACTCATTAATTTGAATATAACAGTTAATGTCCCATGGACCCACTTAATCTAATATCTTAATTTTTCTTTTTCTTTTTTTATTAAAATAGTATTATCTCATCAAAGCATGTTCTTTCTTGAAATGTTAATATTTTTTAGCCATTCACTTTAAATTTATGATTATTTTATTAAATATATGAACAATGAAGAACCGCCAAGGCCTAGCGGTTTACCAGAGAATTCTATAGCACCTGCATTTGATACAAAAGATATCTACGGAAAGGAAATAAATTTAGATAACTTACTTAAAGAGTACAATGGAGTTTTAATCGATTTTTTTCGGGGAAATTGGTGAAGTCACTGCAAGAAACATTTATATCTACTAACGGAAAATATCAATGAATTTGAGAAAAGAAATATTAAGTTAATATCGATCGCAAGCGACAGCGAAAGACTCCTAAAGAACTTTAAGGAAGAAAATAATTTTACTGTCGATATAATCTCTGATCGTGGAGCAAAAATTGCAAAAGATTACGATGTTTACTGGTTTGCTCCTGGCGGAGGAGGAACATTGAACATTAAACAAGCGGTACCAAGTAAGTTTCTGATAAACAAGGATAGAAAAATCGTATGGACTTATATTGGTAAAGATAAGACCGATAGGCCTTCTATAGAAATGATGACTTCCATAATCGATGAAAAGTTATAAACCCCTTTGGATGACTTATGTATAAAAATAGTTGATACATAAGGACAACCTTGCTAAGGTTGGGGTGTTTTATTTTTTAAAAAAAGATAAGAATTAATTAATAGGTGTAAAATCCTTTCCCTGATTTTTGGCCCAGATTACCATTATCAACTATATCTTTTAAAGCTTGAGGAGGTTTGTCATCTTCTAAGCCACTGTTTTTAAAGTAGGACATTTCAATGTCATAAATCACATCCAACCCGATTTTATCCATAAATTCGAAGGGAGCTGTTCCCATATTCTGGAATATTCTCCACGCTTTATCCACTTCTTCTAAATCAGCATATCCTCCTGCCCAGATTTTCAAACATTCTTTCTTAATCGCGCGCCATACCCTATTAAATACAAACCCATAGCACTCCTTTTTGACAATTAAAGGAGTTATTTCAATACTCTCAACCCATTTTTTGCCTTTTTCAAAAGTTTCATCACTAGTTTTTGTTCCTCTCATGATATCTGCCATTGGCATAGCAAAAAGGTCGTAAAAATGGATGTTTAACAATTTATCTTTTCGCTCTACATCATCCTCTAACTTAGAGACCGGGATTGATGAACTATTAGTAGCAATAATGGCTTTTGGTTGAGCTGTTTTATCAATTATCTTAAAGATCTCTCGCTTCAATTCTAATATTTCTGGAATTGCTTCGATAATTAAGTCTGCGTCTTTTACAGCGTCTTCAATTGTTTCATGTGACGTTACTTTTCCTAGAGTTTCTTCTTTACCCTTCAAATTGCTGGAGAATATTTCTAAATCTCCTACATTTTTATCATATAGACGGATTGTATATTCTTTTAATACCGTTTTCTCCGCTATTTGTTTACCTAAATAACCAACACCTATTATGGAAATAATTTTTATATCTTCACTCATCGATAATCATTATTTAAATTGGTTTTGATAATTTAATTTTGAACGAGATCGCATAATAATTTAATTAAACTCATATTTGATTTAGACAAATTTTTTTTCGATTTTTGATCTGAAAGTATCTACAATTATGTCTAATTACTCTGATTGCTCAATAAGTATTTATTCAAGGTCATATCCAATAAATTATAATTAAAAGTTTTATAGAAAAAAGGACTCTTTAAGGAGTTTAGATTAAAATGGTGGAAAAAAAACTAGCTTGGTATGAAGCGACCATTATTAAGGATATGATGGGCTTAATGGGTGGCAGAGCTCTAAGAGGAGGTATGTCAACCTATATTTCATCTAAAGTTTATCAAGGAAAAGCGTCATTACTTCGAGTAGCTAATTTATTAGAGGCAACGATAGATAAAGAAGATAGACGAGCGTTAATCATAACGGATTCGTTTACTCAAAAGTTCGCTAAATATATAACAGAATATCTTGATTTAATTGAAATGGAATATAAAATATGGCCTGGTGTAGAACCAGAGGTACCAATACCAAGTATCTATGAAGGTGCTAAGATCTGCGAGGAATTTAAACCACAAGTGTTAATTGCGATAGGGGGTGGTAGTGTAATGGATACTACAAAAATGATGATGGTTAAGTATGAAAAACCGGATGTAAATCTTTTCATGATTCTACCGTATTTTGGGTGTGTAGGATTGCGAAAGAAATTTAAATATTTTATAGCAATCCCTACAACATCTGGGACTGGTTCTGAAGTAACTCAAGTTGCTGTAATTACTGACACTGATCGAGATCCTCCAAAAAAGCTTGAAGTGCTAAGCGATGAGTTATGTGCTGATATCACTATTTTATTTACGGATTTTGTGAAGGATCTACCTCCATTTCTGACTATGGCTACTGGTTTGGATGCTTTTTCTCATGCCATTGGGAGTTTTGTATCGAATTGGGGTAGCCCCTACGTTGACGCGATGAATTCAACCGCGATAAAAGAAATACTAAAATTTTTACCACGAGCATATAAATACGGTGCGAAAGATATAGAAGCGAGAGAACATATGCAAATGGCTTCGTTAATGGCGGGAATAGGATTTGGTAATACAACCCCAGGAATAGATCATTCGTTAGGGCACAGTTTTGGGAAAATTTTCAATGTTCATCACGGACTTAGCGTAGGATTATTCCTGGTTTATTCTATTGCCTTCCAAGCAAAAGTTACTGACAGGTGGAAATTATTACTTCCTATTTTCAATATTCAAGAAGAAAATAAGAGTAGAAAAGATTTATTTAATGAATTTCTTCAAACCATAAGAGATTTTATTGTATCTCTTGATGCACCAGTATGCGTAAAAGACATGAAGAATCCTGTAATTAGTAAAGAAGATTACTTTGACAAACTTGACTTGTTGACTGAATATGCCGCTGATGATGCTGTGGCTTTGACCTCTTTTCGAACGATGAGCGAAAAATTGTTTCGGACCATTTTTGAATATGCCTGGGATGGGCGAGATATAGATTTTTAAATTAATATTGTACGAGGGAAAAAAATGAGTGAAAATTTAATTGGTTATAATGGAAAAATTGCATATGTTAACTTAACTGATGAAACAGTAGATGTGAAGGAGTTAAATCTTCAAATCGCGAAAGATTATCTTGGAGGTACGGGACTAAGCGCTAAATTAACGTACGATCTTTTGTCAGAGAACGATTACGAAACTTTAAAAAAAGATCCTTATTCTGAGATAAATCCTCTGATATTTGCTACTGGTCCTGTAACAGGAACGAACAGACCATCCTCAGGAAGATATTCAGTGACCGCAATTTCACCTCTCACTGGAATTTGGGGAGAGGGCACTTCTGGAGGATACTTTCCTATTTCATTACGAAATAGTGGTTTTGATGCGATTATAATTACCGGAAAATCTAAAAAACCTACTTATCTCTACATTCATGACGAATCCATTGAATTTAATGACGCTGATAATCTTTGGGGAAAAGATACCTACGAAAGCCAGACATATTTGAAAAATGAACTAAACAACGATAAAGTTCGGATCGCTACAATCGGTATTGCCGGTGAAAATCTCGTCAATTATGCAGGCATTATTAACGATGAAGGACGTGCTATAGGTCGTTCAGGTATGGGTGCCATTATGGGCTCAAAAAACTTAAAAGCTCTAGTAGTTCATGGAACTAAAAGAGTTAAAATCGCTGATACTACAATTGGCAAAGAATTATTAAAGAAGGAAGAAGATATTAAACGCAATGACCTGCTCAAAACATTAGTGCCCTTTCTTTTCACGCTATATGGCACTAATTGTTATCTGGATATGGGAATGGCATTGGGTGACACTCCAGGATATTATTTCACTAGAAACGAATTTTTTGCCGACAAACTCACAGGAAAAACGTTACGAGAAGAATATCCCGTTTTAGATTACGGTTGTGCGGGTTGTACTATGAAGTGCGGTAAAATTACTATCATAGAGCACGAGGGCAAAGAGATAAGTGTAGACGGTCCAGAATACGAATCAGTTACTGCATTTGGGCCTTTATGCGGCGTGTTTGATTCTAAGATTGTGATTCTTTCCAATCACATGTGCAATGTATATGGTTTTGATACCATTTCGAGTGGAGTATCTATCGCATTTCTAATATATTTAGTAGAAAATAACTTAGGGATTGAGAACATTAAGCAATACTTAGGCGATATTGACATTGGAGACATAAAATGGGGAAATGGAGAAGTTGTGTTAAAATTACTCGATAAAATAGCTATCAGAGATGGTATAGGTAATATTCTCGCTGATGGTGTAAGAGCAATGGCAAAGGAATTCAAAGTTGATCCTGAATTAGCCGCCCATGTAAAGGGATTGGAAATACCGATGCACGACCCAAGAGCGTTTGCTGGACAAGCGTTGAGTTATATGACATGCTATATGGGAGCGAATCACGAAAAGTGCGATTGGTTTGGTGCTGAGTTAATGCTTTTTAAATTTCCCAAAATTCGAGTAAAACCAGGTGATAGGGTCACCATAAAGGGTCGAGAGAAGGGCGTTATCTCTTTACAAGATCTAAGGGCTATCGATGATTCTGCTACTAATTGTAATTTCATAAATCCCCCACTCGAACACATTATAAAGTACATAAACGCATCCACAAACTTCGATTATAACAAAAAATCTTTGATGCTCGTAGGAGAACGAATAAATACTCTTAAAAGGCTTATAAGTTGTAAACTCGGAACTACTAGAGAAGACGATAGATTGCCTAATCACGTTCTGGCAGAATTAAAAACTGGTAAAACTGAGGGTGTAAAATTAGACATGGAAGGGAGCTTAGAATCGTACTATAAAATTCGTGGATGGGATTGGGAGACTGGATGGCCATCAAAAGAAAAACTCGAAGAACTTAACATTTATTAAAATCGAAAAAATAAACTCAAAAAATCCCTTTAGTAACTCTTAAACATGCTATTTATGATTTAATAGAGGAAAAAGTTCTCGATACATCAGAGGGTGTTTCTAGACAAAAAATAGGGAGTAAAATTGGATCTCTAAAAATTCACACCGAAGATGACGACGCTTCTGTAAAGAAGCCTAAATGGGATTCAAATTAAGACTTAATCAAAAAAAAATCTTATTAGCATCATTGTCTAAATTGATATTAAGGTTTAAATTCTTATGAAATAATATTAAAATATACTTAGATGTTCAATACTGAACTCAGTGTGAAATCCTAAAATGCTAAGTTTTGATGGCTGGTCGGTTGCTATTGTCTATATTTTTAAAATCGTTGTTGATACCATATTCTTCTTATATGTTATATTTAAAGGTAAGAAAAATAATTTTAAACTGCTATATTTCCCCGCAATAGGTATGTTTTCAGTAGCAATCGCTCATGTTTTTTATATATATGATTTTTTCCATATTTTATTAACGGGTACGAATATCCTAATATCTGATTTCAATATTTTCATTATTTCTAGCCTCTTTCAAATATGTGCTTTAACCTTTCTTTACTTAGGGATTAACTTGACTCTATCAGAAAGGAGAAAAATCTTTCTATTAATATTGGCAATATATGTGCTATTTTTCCAGATTGCAACTACATTTATACCGAATGCCGGCGTTGTCATAGAATATCCTCCTTTTCTTGGCGAGAATCTTATAAAAATTTATATAAAATTTAATTCCATTTTGTTTTATCTCCTAATTCCTTATGGCGTGGTTTTCGTTATGGTTGGATTAGGTATATTTTTGAAGATTCTTAAAATGAGGGGGAAAATTCGTAAAAAATACATAACCATAGCTTTAGGTTATATTATTGGGGGTATTTTCGTGTATTCACAATTATTTTCCCAAAATGTAGGATTTCTTTACGCTTTATATTTTGTAGTATCTCTTTCATTTATTTGGGTTGCTTTTATTTACGGAATGACCCCTGTAAGAGAGAAAAGTCCTAAGAAGAAAAGAATACCCAGCAAAATGCAATTAAAATTTGCCTCATATTTATCGAAAAAATCAGGAGAAAATTTATCTTTGGAAGGAGAAATTTTTCCAGCGAGCAAAATAAATCAAGAGATTTTAATTTTTATGAGCTACGCGACAAAGGATGCGGATTTCTTCAAAGTGAAAGAAATCGCAGAAAAATTAACAAAATCGACCGATATTCAGGATGTGCTCTATTGGCAAGAAGATATGGGAGATAATATAATCGAATATATGAACGACAACCTTGGAAGATGCCATGCCATGATACTCTTCTGCTCCAAAGCTGCGCTTGAATCTATTCCTGTGAAAAAAGAATGGACGGCGGCTGAAGCAGTCGGTTTGCCAATCATCCCAGTGTTCTATGATGTTGATCATATCCCGACATTGCTGAAATCACGATTAGGAGTGGAGTTTGATTTTTATGATCTCGATAGGAATGTGCTGGAACTCCACAGCTTAATTTTAAAGAAATGTGGGAGATTTTCTGAATAATATTCAAATAAAATGGAGCACCATCTCTATAACACATTTTTAAGCTAGAGATTAATAAAAAGTTCAGAATCCGTTAAAATTTTAAAAAAAGAATGATCTCTAAAAAGAAAATAAGTTTTACTACTTGATTATAAAATTAACGATACAAAAGCTAAAAACTAATAGTAAAACTTACTGATGGATAGATTAGACATATTTGAATAAATAATGAATAGTAACAACCTTTTCTGGCAAAGTTAGCTAAGCGAAGTTTTGAAATCAGGTTCCTGATTTTATCGGTTTTCTGACTACCAATTGTCAAATTTTCGATTTCTGCGTCTGTTAGATAAGCATCTTTTCCAAGAACTTGAACTTGAATAAAAACAAATGTGGACATAAAAAAATCTACTCCGATGGGTGGACCAAGAAGACTAAACATAGAGGATGACACCCCCGCTATTTGTAAATCAAATTCTATGGCGGTAAAAAGACCAAAAAGGAGAGAAAAGCTTATGATAATTACTTCTATAGTTTTGATAATATTTTTATTCTCTTGGATCAAATTTAACTCATATGCAGAAAGATCATCTCTTTCATAATCTGCTTTTAAAGAATATTCTGAATAATATGCAATACAATAGGGAAAAATTATTATGATTAATAAAGCGAAGAGAAACAAGTTGAAAATATTTAACAAAATGAATACAATGATAGCAATTAAGATTGCAATTAGGGGAGTAAATGCTATTAGTGCAAATTTTACTTTTTTGCTCATATCATCACTTCTTTCAATTTAAATTCAATTTTGTTTCTTAATTAATTAGACCTTAAAAATATATATGCAAAATAAGTATTTAAAAAGAAAAATTGGAAAAATAGTGAATTTTTTAATGTTTTTTTAATATTTTTTTCCAATTCAAAATCTTAAATAAATGTTAATTTTTGGTATCTGGGATTAATTATTAAAAAGAAGGGGGTGTCCTTAACATACAATTTCTATTATTAGTTCCTCCTTGTATCCGATTATCACTTTTGCAAGTCCTTTAAACATTTCGTCGGTCTTAATATCGCCAGTATCTACCATTAAACATTTTAGACTTTTTATTTTTTCTTCTGTGCCAATGAATATAATATTCTTTTTACCTAATCGCTTTAAGATTTTAGGGGTGAACTGTATGTTGCCTCTCCCAAATACGAATCCTTGACCTCCTATAGGACTTACGATGATTTTCCCATTTTGATATTTATCCAACAGATCAATTATACCGCTCTCATTTAAATCTTCACCAACAAGAGATTTGCTGTAAATAGCATCAACGCCAAGTAATGATTTAGCTAGCTTTAATTGGTCTGTAATCGATTTAACTGTCGTGCCAGGCCCTAAGAAATATATTGTATCGTTTTCCATTATTTCAATGATCTGCTGAGCTATTTCGAATTTGTTTTCGTCAATGGTCCTTCCAACCTTAGAACTATCTTTCGCGTTCTGTATAAGGTTTTGAATTTTTGGAACAACTAGATACCCATATAATTTCGAAACTAATCGATTATCTCTAAACGCATCCTCGTCGATATCCAGAACTTCTTTTTCTTCCGTATCTATCGCTTCTTCTATGAATTTATCTACAATTTGAGCAGCAGCTTTAGGATTTAACGCGAACACAGAGCTAAACATTTTTACTCCCGATGGAATCGCAACCACGGGGATTTTTAATTCGATTGCGTCAAATATGTCTCTAGCCGTTCCATCACCTCCACAAAAAATAAGCAACTCAACTTGTTCTTCCACCATTAGCTTTGCAATTCTTTTTGTATCCTCTGCAGTCGTACGTTGATCAACCCGTCCAACAACTTCATATCTAAGCCCTTTACCGCTTACCAATTCTTCTCCCATTTTTCCGGGGGCAACCAACAAAAAAATTTCATCTTTCGATTCAATATGGCTTAAAAACATATCCACTCTTTTAGGAACGACTGGTTTGGCTCCCAATTTAATAGCATCTTTAATTATCTCTCCATCTGTTCCTTTTAGTCCTACACTACCACCCATCCCTGCTATTGGATTTGCTATAAAACCAATTTTCTTCATATTCTTAATATACCTTTATATATGATTATAGTTCTTTGCGTCCATTATTTATTTAATAATCAAAGAAGTTTATGAAATTAACTAAGAATTTAGTATATCATAAAAAGTAGTAAAAAAAAATAAATTTGATTTTTTAAAAGCGTTCTACCCTCATTTTCTTATTACCCAAGAAACCGGTCTAGCCATTATCTCCGTTGAATGTATATGTAAATAAAAACTATTACTTGTACAATCCATATAATTGTGTTCATCCAAACAATTGGATGAGTGGGAAGCCCAAAGTGAATATACAACATAGCTGCTATTTCTATTATAATCCATACAATCATTGTTAAAACAACCATTTTCACACATTCCCATTCCTTTTTCCTGTACGCTAGTAAGTTAAGGAAAGAGAATCCTAGAAGAGATGCTCCAAAAAGTCGAGGAATCCCCAGATCAGCATATGGCCAAAACATCATATCCAAAAATACTTCTAAAAGAAAAATAAATGTTAATCCAAAGAACAGTTGTAAAACAAATGAAAACAGGAACCAATATTTGGTCAATTTCTCAATATCCATTTTAATATCAACCTCTATTTAATTAATTTTTTTTTTTAATTTAGACTCCTTGACCCCCTCTTTGTGTGCTTTTTCTTCAATATTTATATAACACAATTAATCTCTGATCAAAGAGTCTACAATTTATATTTATGGGACGGTTCATATATAAATATTTCTATTTTGATTAACACTAATAATTTCGTTTTATATCTTTTTAAAATCAGCTTTTAAGAATATTGAAAAACCGTTTTAGAAGAAATAAGTTTAAATATTTGAGACGGTTATTTATAAATAGAAAAAGAGATATTTAATATTTCCATTATTATTTTATAGAAATTTTGAGCTGTAAATTAGGTTGTCTGAAGAAAAAGATCGAAGAGTCAGACCTGATAAATTAAAAGTAGACGATAAAAAGCGATATACTATAAGTTTACGGGGTGGGGAAGAGATTAAAGTCGATCTCAATGATAGAGAGATTTATACTGTAGAAAATTGGTTTCTTTTATTTGCTAAACATAATTTAAGATTCGACATTTGGAATATTTTACAAATATATAATGAAGCTAATATAACTCAAATAAGCAACATGGTAGAACAAAGTAAATCGACGGTAGCCAGACATCTCAAGTTGATGGAAAAGGATGGTCTTATTTTATCAAGGAAAAGCGATAAAACTCAACAAGGAAAAATACCTCCAAAATTATTTAGTAAAAACCGTAAGTTACTGCAGGTAGTCGAGAATAGCCCCATAAATATAGCACCCCCCGACGATCCTTCAGAATTAATTGAATTCTATAAAAAACAAATTCAAACCTATCGAGCAACTATATATAGGTATAAACTCTTACTTGATTTACTAAATCCGCTATTAGATGATTTTGAGGATCACCTTGACGATGTTGATGCCGCTAAAGAAATATATGACAAATACTTTAATTTTTCCAAATTAGAGCCTTGGTTTTCATATGCCTATTTTAGTGGAAAATATTACGATCAACTGACAGAGGGATTTACTGAACATGTACAAAAGCTTATGGAATTATTGGCAGTTCAAAATAGCGATCCTGATGTTAAAGATAGAGAATATACTTATATCAATGCAATCTTGCCAATAAAAGCCTTAGTTGAGATTTATCGACGAAAATTGAAAGAAGAATAATTATGACATTAGCCAGTATAGAATTTTTAAATCAAAAAAAACATATTTAGCAAGGAAAATTACTCTTTCTATGGAATATTGGGAAAAGCGTTTCTTAGATGGTGGTAAAATTTGGGGCGAAAAACCGAGTGCGACCGCCATTTACGCTCTAAAGCTTTTTAAAAAGCATGAGCTTAACAGTATATTGGTTCCAGGGGCCGGTTATGGTCGAAATACGAAACTGTTTACAGATGCTAATTTAGAAGTTGCCGGAATTGAATTTTCTGAATCTGCCATTGATATCGCAAAAAGTTTCAACCCCAAAACTCAATTCTTTCAAGGTTCAGTATTAGATATGCCCTTTAATGATGAAAAATACGATGGTATCTACAGCTTTAACGTATTACATTTATTTCTAAAGGACGATCGAATTTCATTCTTGAAGAAATGTTATAAGCAATTGAAGACTAAGGGTTTTGCTTTTTTTGTAGTGTTTTCTGATATGGAGAGAAGTTTTGGAAAGGGAAAACAGATCGAAAAAAATACTTACGAAAGTAAACCTTGGAGGCCGGTTCATTATTTCACAGAAAACGACTTAAAAGAGCACTTTAAAGACTATTCAGTAATAGAAACGGGAATAATAGAAGATGCAGAGAATCATGGAGAATTAGGTCTACATTCGCATATCCTAAGATATATTTTTGCCCAAAAGAAATAAATTAGTCTTAGAGAGTATTATATCTCTCCATAAGTTCCTCTCTCTCTTTCATTTAGTTAAAAGAATTTATTAATTTCAAAATCTTCAAAATATTAAGGAATATAAAGGACACTATCCTATTGTTAATCTTCCACTATCATTTTCTGGAAGATCTCATTCTTTTTTAAGATTTATTCCTTTTTAATTTAAAATAGTGAGTAAATATTTCGTTCTCTTTTCCGTATTTCTCCATAAGCGTCCTTTTAAAAGTTCCTATATCCAATCTATTTTTCACTTTTTCTCATCAACATCCAACATCTTGTTGTAATTCAATAATCGTGTCAGGAAATAAATTGAATTTAATATCCTCTCTTATAGGATTGAACTTTCTATAAAGACCATGTTCATCGGGAGCGTAAGGGGATAAACCAACATCATCATAAATTGTCTCGTCTTCCAAATTTACGAATAATTGTAAATAATTGTGGATATACCCGTCATAGAGAGGAAAAATTTTGTTCTCTGAACTTTCTCTCTCTATTTTATCAACTAAGGCTAATGCTTCAATAAAATTTGCATCGTCCTTAATCTCAAGTTCGTAGTCCTTTCCGCTTTGCAAACTTTTTATTGGAATTGATATTTTAAATTTTAGTTTTTTGACTCATCTCACCTCTAATGGATTATAATGGATATTCTTCTATAATAAATAAAAAAAAAATTAAATAATTTTACCCAATTTCTTTCGAGCTTTTTTAAGATCGCCATCAGTGAATTTATGTACGAGCTTAGGAAATAATCTCATTATTCTCCAGTATACTTTAGACGATCCTGCATGAATGTAAAGTTTCTCTTTCAATACACCCTTGATTATAATTTCAGCTACTTCATCGGGTTGCATAAGTCCTGCTTTTTCAGCTATGATGTTTAACTCCTCAGGTCTTGTCTTTGCTTCTTCGTGAAGTCCGAAAGTATCAGTGTCAGGAGGGTAAACTATAGAAACTTTAATGTTATATGCCTTATATTCATTTCTCAAGACCTCACTTAGACCTACGATTGCAAATTTAGTAGGTGTATACGCGGCGTACCCCATTACACCAATATATCCTGCAAGAGAAGACATGTTAATAAAATAACCCTCTTTTCGTTCCATATAATAGGGTAATATGGTTAAAATTGAATTTAATTGACCAAAAAAATTTGTATCCATATGAAATTTATAATCTTCGATAGTCAATCTATCTGTATAATTCGGATAAGAGATACCTACGAAGTTAAAAGAATAATCTGGAACGCCAATCTCTTTAATGTACCCTTTAAATAACCGTTCAACTTGTTCCATATTAGACATATCGCAGGAAATCACTTCCACCAATTGATTCTCATCTACTCTCAAGCTTTTAATCTCTTCAGCGGCAATGTTTAATGTTTCTAAAGTCCTTGCTACTATACAAACATTCCCGCCTAGTTGCACGAATATTTTTGCTGTGGCTTTCCCAATCCCTTTTGAACCACCACTAATTATTGCCCATTTTCCTTTAAACGGCTGTCTTAATATTAGTTTCTTTTTTACCATTTGAATCACTTTTTAAATCTTATTCATTTTTAGTTTTATTAAAAATTTATAAAACCGTATACCATATATATTATCCCAAAAATGACGCAGTATAAGTTAATCACTAAGTTCATTATTGTATCAGACGTACTCTTCTTATATCCACCATTTTGAACGTTAAAAGATATGTCTAATAGCCCTAGAAATAATATAGCACTTCCTGCAGCTATGGAAAAAAAGACGCCATACCTTTCACCAGTCAATAGGCCGATTGCTGCCAGTAATAGAGCAGGTGTCGCCCAAAGTATGTCTGGAATTGGAAAGGATCTTTCAAAAGCAAGAAAAACTTCAGTATTTTCAGGATTTTTATTCTCGACTAAGAAAAAGTATATCCAGAATCCTCCAATACCGATGGCTCCAATTATTTGAAATAATGCAAGTATAATTTCTATCATTTTTTTTCACCTCTTATTATTATATTAGATATCTGATTTAAAATAATATGCTGGAACTCCAACTTCAGCTATTCCTCCATCAATAGGGAAATTATGTCCTGTTATAAAATCCGATAAATTGGAAGCTAGAAATAGGAGAACATTCACTACATCCTCAACTGTTCCTAATCGGTTTAAAAGAGTTTTGACGTGTCCATCATCCATTATCATTTTGATAGCATCTTCCCTATTATCATAAATACCAGTTATATGGTATCCTGGAGATATCGAATTAACTGTAATTTTTGGAGCAAGACTTTGAGCCAACATCTGAACCATAGCAATGATTCCAACCTTACTAATAGTATAAACTGGAGTTTTATTATCAACTTTCATTCCCGCTATTGATGCTGTATGAATGATTTTTCCTGCTATAGGTTTAAAAGTTTGTTTTTTCATTTTTTTTGACGCTGATTTGGACACTAGCCATTGCCCCTTAAGATTTATGTTTAAAATTCTATCCCAATCGTTTTCTTTTGTTCTTAACAAATCAGCTCCATACGGATATCCGACACCAGCGTTATTAAATAATACAAAAACATTATCTAATTCTTGAAAGGCTTGTTTTGCCATCGCTTCTACTTGATCTGATTTTGAAACATCACATATTATTGGTATTACCTTTTTGCTAGTTTGTTTTTCGATACCTTTAGATGTCTCTTCTAGAAGCTCTTTATTTATATCTACTAAAGCTAAATCTGCTCCTCGTTCAGCAAAAGCATGTGCTACACCCTTTCCAAATCCAGAAGCACCGCCTGTAATTATAGCTCCTTTTCCTTCTAAAAATTTACCTTCCATATCTTTTCATCTTTGATATTAACTATCTTATATGATTTATTTGTTGATAAATCATTTAAATCTTTAATTCTAGTAGTGAATATTAAAAAAAGAGGAAAATAAAAATCAAAATTAGTTTTCCTAATATAATATAGTGATATTTGATAACCCATGAATGTAGTTCTAATTAAGAACGCCTTTTTAATCTAGAATCATTTATCAAATCTTTCTTTTTTAACACTAATACTACTTAGTAGATGAATCCTGGATAATAATATATTATAATGTCAGCATTAGGTAGCACGAATTCAAATATCAAATACATCATAAATATAAATATGATACCTGTAAGAATTAGACTTATCCTTCGCATTTTCTTATTAAAAGATCTATCTATAGTAATAGATAAGAAACCAAGTATTATGAAAAGAAAACCAATATTCATAGCAACCTTTGCAGCATTGGTCACAATTAAATTTATCCAACGGAAAAAATCTTGTTCAAATTCTAAGTTTCGTTTTATTGAATAATAAGTATCAGAATTAATTGCACCTTCTTGATATCTTTTGTAGTATTCTTGAATGACAAGATCAATCCCGCTAAAATGGATATCGCTTATAGCTTCAGCGGCTATAATTATGCTTACAATAATAATTACTATGATAACACCAGTTTTAATCCGTCTGATTTTCTTTTGATAATTGTCAAGATACCTATCTTCATTTTGTATAATATTTTTTTGATTCATTTGGTTAACCACTTAATTTTTAAGATTTTTAAAAAAATATTGCACTGGAAAATCATCATAAGAAAGGATCAATTTGATACTTAAAAACATTATTTTGTTCAAACTTCTGAACACCTCGAAATTTCAACGATTTTCCTTTTTTTTAAAAATATTTAATAATTGAATATGGATCATCAATATTAGGGTAATTATAACTCACGATGATATTCAAAAAATCAAATTATCAAGATAAAGAACTAAAGGGTCCTCCGGAATCCGAACACAGTGGTTATGAAAGGAAACATCTGGTAATTTATATTCTTAAGAGGATTTTTTATTACCTAACTATCTTACATGGGGTAATGACAATCTTATTTTTGCTTCTTTTTTTTCCAGTAGCTAATCGGTACGAAATAACTGAATTTTATCTATATTTCTCTCTTATTGTGTTTATTGTTTATGGTTCGATTACATATACAATTCATTTACTCCAGAAATCTTATATTAAAGCGATTTCTGAAGAATCCAGAGAATCTATAAAGCAGATAATGAAGATCCAACCAGAAGTAGTTAACGATTTATTACAAGGAAAAACCCTCCAAGTATATTGGTATATCTTTACACACAATCATGCAGGAATAAGAGAAATTCAGAAAGCATTGAATTTTACCTCTTCTGGAACGGTATCTTATCAAGTAACCAAGTTATTGAAGGTAGGCATAATAACGAAAGATGAAATAGAAGGAAAATATTCGATAAACAAAGAAGTTAAATTGGGAGTACTGAGGTTTTTTATTCGAATAGGGAATCGAATGGTACCTCGAATTTCTCTATACCTAATTATCTATATTTTAGGATTTACGGTATTTTTGTTCCTTGCTATTATTAGCGGGTATGAATTTGTAACGAATCCCCTAAACCTATTTTTACTACTATTATTGATCGCTGGTATAATTATTTTCGTTATTGAATCATATAAAATTTGGAAGTTAAATCCTATAAAATGATAAATCATGCTGTCGCCCCTGCAGGCATAAGGAGTTTATTTTTCACGGAATCTTTTGAATCTAACAAAAATATGTTGAATTATAAAACTCACTAATTAGAAAAAAACTAGAAGCAAATATTTATTTATATAGCTCATTTTAAGATTTAATATAGACAACTCAAGTGATTAATAAAATGGTAGACAAGATTATCCCCTTTCTAATCAATTTAGGGGATGTAATTCCAGCACGCTCAAAGGCAACTTTATTAGATGAGATGGCGATGGCACTAAATGAGTGCATAAATATTTATGGAAAGACTATCAAGAAACTAGGCAAAGTTAATAGAATTTCTATGTGTTTTTGGCCCGTACGTTTAGTTCCTTTAAGTGAGACTCGTGCTTGTGTTTGTAGTTATTTGCTGAATAAACAAGAGAAATTAAATGTAGGAAAATTTTCGCAACCACCTCCCAATCCAGATAATGTTATTCAAGGTGCTGACCCTGTTTCTTTCCTAAATTCTTTAGCGTCTTATAATAGTACCTACCTAAAAAAATCTAAAAATTATAAAAGAGGCACAGTTATTCAGGAAGCTCTTTTTAGCGCAAGTGAGGTCGATTACTTCAAAAACTTCTTCTTGAATCAATATAATATTGGTTCATTTAATGAGCCGTATTTTCTTTTAGAAGGAGGACCTATCCCAAAAAGCATTAACCAAGCGAAAATAGTCCCCGAAGTGTTTGAGTTTATCTCTCAAAGAGAAGTCGGGATATTGGATAGTTTTGGACAAACGATAATAAAACTGTGTGATAGATTTATCCAAAAAGGCACTCAAGAAACTGACAAATTGAGAAATCGAAAAGTCGATACCAGTGAAGAGGAAAAACAACTTGGTCAGATCACAAGAGAGTTAGAAACGGAAAAGGCGCGAACAATAGAAGAGTCTCCTGAAGAATTAGTTAAGAGTGGAAAGTATAAAATGAGCGATAAGACAGGTGATCTATATAATAACCTCAGCACTACAAAAAACTCTGTTGACAGATTAAAAAGCGCGGTTAATAAGAACGATTTATTTGAAGCGGAAGGAGCATTAAATGATGTGAATATTAAATACAAAGATTTAGGGAATACTATTAGTAGATATCAGACTGAATTAGCTCAAATAAGAAAGAATGTGCAACGGGAACTGACCGATTTAGAAAAAACTAAACAACAGAAAATAAGAGACCTCGAGAGGAAGAAGTCTGAAGTTGAGAGTAAAATCCAAGCAAAACATAGTGATCTTAGCAGCGATCTTACCTCAGCTGAAGATACGGTAGCAAGAATCAAACAGGAAAAACAATCTTGCTTAGATAATATCGAAAGAATTAAAGATGTTGAGATGACTGGCGTACAAGACTTCTTTAAAACTTATTCTGTTGAAATCAAAACCAAGGATGTTGTCGTAGGAGTACCTATGTTCATTTTCTACTTCATAGACCCAAACACTCGCAGAACAACTGAAAGAGCTCCCGTTTTCCCAATTTTAATTGAGGGTGGTAGAATTCATAGGACAAAAGTAACTGATTCCTTTAGAACTAAGTTAAGGGATTTAATGAATAAAGACAATGCTATGATAAACTTGGTTGAGAAAGGTGGAGAAACGGGTAATTTAATGGAAATTAAAAACTTAGACACTAAGCTTGAAGAATCAATCAATGACTTGCGTATTAGAAAAGTTCTAGGTAAAAAGGAAGCCGAAAGAGATAAAGAGATAATCTACAATTTGGTATGGTAAGAAAAATAACAAAATTTCTAAGTTTTTTAATTTTTTTTTTAATTAATCAAATATTTTTAAAGTAGAAAAAACGATAGACTCATACGGGTTATTCTCTCCTCGTTCATACAATATGCAAACTTCACCCTTATGATTATAGGCTAAATCTGAATACGCAGAGGGGCCTTCATATAATAAGATTGACTTTTCCCATTTTCTTGCTCCATTATAGCTTACTCTGATTGTCATATGGTCCCGAGTTTTACTCGCTGGATTTGAAAATAAAACTATGTCTTGATCTTCATACTGTTTGTAATCATATCTTAAGATTGACGCTTGGCATACTGGTTCAATTAATTCAAGATCATCATTAAATTCTTCAAAATCATCTCCATGATTTTTGGAGTACGCAAAAACTCGACAGTATTTTTTACGATAACTACGTATGTTCCAATAAATATCTCCATTTTTCAATTCGCAGACTTCACATTCATCAAGACGAGCATCAGAAACTGTTCCCATTTCCCAAGTCTTTCCATGATCATCACTAACAACCAACATTGAAAAGTAACCACGACTTTTCTCAAATAAATGATAGTCACATGGTATAATTAATCGACCGTTCTTCAATTGAATTCCGTGTCCTGGTCCCGATGCGATATGACTCCAAACTTTATAATCTATGCCAAATACTTCTTCTGTTACATCTTTAGGTTTACTCCAAGAAACACCGAAATTATCACTGTAAACTAACCACATTGATGAATTATCCAATGTATAAGATAACCACAGTCTTTGAGTTGTTTTATCATAAACTGAACAAGGATTACCACATGTAATTTCTCCGTATTTAGAGATAGCTTCAAATTCCTTTGAAATGGGATTCCTTAACAAAAGCTGTGCTTCATAATGGAGTAAAATAACCGGAGGCTCCCAATTTAGTCCGCCGTCAATACTCTTGCGCATAATTAGCTGGATGTCTCCATGATCTTCTTGGTCGTTTTTCCTTCCTTCAACAAAAGCAATTAAAATATTATTTGGAAGTGAAATGAGAGAAGGAATTCGGAAGGTATGATAATTCAGCTGACCACATTTGAATAGGACTTGAGTAGATATTTCCATTACTATCTTCTTTTTTTTGAGGTTTAGTTTAAGATTTGAACTCTATTGATATTAAATTTATAAGATAATATAAAAATTAATTTTTTTACTTTATTTTTTATGTTTTATAGTTCAAGATCCCATGTAATTCATTTTTTGACCGCAACACTCTGGAATTGGTTGATAACCACACTCTTCTGACTTACAGCAACATAACATATAGTTATCCTTTACCATCATTGATTGCTCGCAACACACTGGCACATCTGTTTCATTTCCACATATTTCACATTTTAGCTTTGATATTATTATCAACTCCAATTCAAATATTTCTTTACTTAAAGATGAGAATTTGAATAGAAAAAAGCTTTCTTTATTTAATATAAAGATCTACCAATTCTTTTTTTTAAAAATAAAGTTTCCGTTCTTGAAGGTTTGTGAATTATTAGAACGATGTCAATTATTGAATTTCATTTAAAAATTTTCAACAATTATGAATCTTACTTATTTGCATTTCAGAAATAAATGGAGATTAATTATGGTAAACAAATTAAATTTAGATAATTCCAATAGGTTATATGAAGAAGCTTTAGATTTAATCCCTGGAGCTATTTTAGGAATTCGACGCCCTTATAACTTTGTGGAAGGTGAGTATCCTATATTTTTTGAGACCGCTAAAGGGGGAAAAGTAATCGATGTTGATGGAAACGAATATTTAGATATGCTTTGCGCCTATGGACCTATTATTATAGGGCATAGGGAAGAAGAAATCGACAACGCTGTCATCGATCAAATTAAAAATAAAGGATTCTGTATGTCCTTAACCCAACAGATACAAAACAAGCTAGCTAAGAAATTAAGAGAGTTGATTCCCTGCTGTGAGAAGATGGTATTTGTAAAAACTGGATCTGATGCTACTACTATTGGAGTTCGAGTTGCTCGTGGCTATACAAAACGATTAAAAGTTTTACGATGTGGTTACCATGGTTGGCATTCATGGTGTGTCGAAGATAAAGGTGGAATTCCCGAAAAACTCTACGAAGATGTCTATGAATTTGAATATAATGACCTTACCAAAGTAACTAAAATGATGCAAGAATTTGGCAACGAAGTAGCTGCTATAATTCTTACTCCTATTAACCATCCAGGAGCCCACGAAGTAGAAATACCAAAACCTGGATTTTTAGAAGGAATCCGTGAATTAGCAGATACTTATGGCTCTGTTTTAATATTTGATGAGATTCGCACGGGTTTTAGAGTCAATCTGGGAGGTGCTCAGAAAGAGTTAGGTGTAATACCCGATCTCGGAGCTTTCGGTAAGGCTATGGCAAATGGGTATCCCGTTAGCTTTCTCGGGGGCAAAAAAGAGATAATGAATACTTTAATTGAAGAAGTATTTCTGAGTTCGACCTTCTTTCCAAATAGTTTACCTCAAGTAGCTGCACTTAAAACCATAGAAATTATGGAACGGGATGATGTTTTAGGCAGTATACTCCAAAAAGGTGATAAGTTTGCTAAAAATATCACTGAGATCATTGAAGATAGCGGTGTTCCGTGTACATTTTCCGGAGGACCATGGATGCCGTATATAACTTTTAACTCTGACCCAAACCATTTTTATCGCGAACTAAGGGAAGAGTTTTACAGACAATTGATTAGACGAAGAATTTTCCTTCAACCGTATCATCACGGTTATATTTGTTATAGACACACGGAAGAAGATTTAGATAACGCAGTAAACATGATTAGTGAATCACTAAGAGAATGTAGAAAGTTAATGTAAGAAAGATAACTTTATTTGAAATTGAACAACACAAAGTAGTAAAATTTACTAATGAAAAAATTAATTATAACAGCCGCTATATGTGGAGCTGAAGTAACAAAAGAACAGAATCCGAATGTTCCTTATACTGTTAGAGAAATAGGTATCGAAGCAGAAAAAGCGTTCTTAGCCGGTGCTAGCATTATTCATTTACATGTAAGAGAAGATGATGGCACCCCTACTCAAGATCTAAAACGATTTCAAGCGTGTGTCGATGAAATCAAAAAAAGAAGTCCAGATGTCATTGTGCTACCATCTACTGGGGGCGCCATAGGTATGAGTAATGAAGAAAGACTACAACCTATTTTCATGAAACCACAACCCGAAATAGTTACCCTAGATATGGGCACAATGAATTTTGGAGGTGATAAAATTTTCGTTAATACAGAAAATACAATCATTAATTTTGTAGAGGAAATGAATTCCCGCGGAATTAAACCAGAACTCGAATGCTTTGATAAAGGAATGATCGATATGGCGTTAAGACTTCATAAGAAAGGACATATTAAAGAACCAATGCATTTTAATTTCATATTGGGAATTATCGGTGGAATTTCTGCAACTCCACGAGATTTACTCTATTTAATAAACAGCATTCCTAAGGGATCAACATTTTGTGTAGGTGCTGTTGGAAGACATGAGTTTCCTATGGTTACGATGTCAATAGTTCTAGGAGGACATGTTCGAGTAGGATTAGAGGATAATATATACATTTCAAAGGGAGTCTTAGCTAAATCTAACAGTGAATTAGTAGAAAAAGTGGTTGGAATTTCAAAAGAATTAGGGAGAGACATTGCTTCCCCCTATGAAGCCAGATTGATGTTAGGTTTAAGAAAATAAAGAAATAAACAGATTGGTTATATATTATGTATAAAGAATTGGCTCAATATTACGACTTAATTTATCATTGGAAGGATTATAAGGTAGAATCTAGTACGATTAAAGACTTAATTAAGAAATATAAGAAGTCTGGTGGAGAAAATTTACTCGATGTAGGATGTGGGACAGGAATGCATCTAAAATATTTTAAACACGATTTTTCCTGTACGGGTATTGATATCAACAAAGAAATGGTAGAAGTTGCTAAAAGTAAAGTAGCGGATGTGAACTTCGAACAAGGTGATATGATAGATTTTAATCTTAAAACCGAATTTGATGTAATTTTGTGTTTATTTAGTTCAATAGGCTATGTTAAATCGTACGATAACTTAGAAAAAACTATAATGAACTTCGCGAGTCATTTGAAAAAGGGGGGCGTTCTAATAGTTGAACCATGGTTTACTAAATCCACTTACTGGGTTGGAGTGCCTGGTATGACTACTTACAATGGAGAAGACGTTAAAATCGCAAGACTTAATACCACAAAAATAGAAGGAGATTTATCAGTAATGGAGATGCATTACTTAATTGCTGAAAGAAATGAGGATATCAAACATTTTGTCGATATACATGAATTAGGTTTGTTTGAAATTGACAAAACTCTCGAATATATGGAAAAAGCTAATTTTAAATCCGAATTTCTAAAAGACGGATTGATGAAAGAGAGAGGTTTGTTTATCGGAGTAAAATTGTAATAAATATGAGTTTGATATGTTCTTTATCAAAATTATTCTTCTTCCCTTAGGGAATCTCAACACCCGGGACTTCAACCTTTAAAAATTCAATTCTCCCACTTGATCTTTTACCCTCGAGTGATTGACTGGTGCAAAGAAAAAGAGTTCTTCCATCATCTCCACCTAAACAGCACGCGTAAACATTTGTATCTTTTACTTTAATAGTAGAAGTGATTTCACCTCCTTCCAAAACACGTAATACTTCTGCTTTGGTTGGATTTGCGACCCAGATGGCGCCTTCTTCATCAAGACATATACCATCTGGTGTAAAATCTTTAATTTCCGCCCAAATTCTTCGATTTATTAGATTCCCTGAATTTTCAATATCAAAGGCAGTCAACCTCCTTCCAAAAGTTTCTGCTACAATAAAAGTTTTGCAATCGGGAGTCACAATACATCCATTGGGAAAAAGAAGATTTTCTGCAACTATTCTTGCTTCCCCATCTTTAGTTACCAAGATGATGCATGTGGGTTCAGCTGGGGATTTAAGGGATTTAATACCCCAATTTCCTATGTAAGTTCGTCCATGGGTATCAGTTACGGAGTCATTGCAGTTGAATTCTGTAAATTTGCCTAAATCCGCGTGAATCTTCAATCCTTCTGGATCTAAACGCATTAGACAGCGATTTTGCATTGAAACTATAAGCATCCTCCCGTCATTTAAGAAACCTAATCCCGATGGAAAATCTTGCATTTCTACGATAATTTCTGATTTACCTAATTCATCAACGGCTATGACCTTTCTTCCAGCAGCATCTGAGAAGAACAACTTTCCGTTCCGCCATCTAGGTCCTTCAGGGAACTCAAGACCCGACAATAAAATTTTAGGCTCATTTTTCATATTTATCAATTTAGTTCTATTGTTAATAAAATTACTCTTTTTGCATTTAATATCTCTTCAATGTGTTTTACAGTTTATAAAAGATGATGAAGAATGGTTAGAATTGTTAGAAGAAGTAATAAAACACCCAAATGAAAACGATATAGAAAATGCTAAAATGTTTGCACAAAATTTACTTAGCGAGTTCTAATTATTTTACGACATATGATTTGCTTTAAGTATTTCAATCTATAATAACATAAGCATTACTTAAAACAACAGCTCTCTCGGTTTTAACTTGTATCAAATAACGACCATTCTCTTTCCACCCTTCTGTTGTTAATGATTCTCCAGGGTATACGATGTTACTAAATCGTACTTTAAATTCTTTAAAGCGTGAAACATCTCCGTCGCATAGACTATATAATATTGCTCTTGCTGCAAAACCATAAGTGCATAATCCGTGTAAAATCGGTTTTTCTTGACCTCCAAAACGAGCAGCTTCAAGATCAATATGGAGAGGATTTAAGTCTCCGTTAAGGCGATACAAAGCCGCTTGGTTCTCAGTAGTTTTATATGTAACGCTAAAATCTGGCGGAATACCTTCTGGCGGTTTTAGTGGTTCTGTCTTAGGACCTCGTTCGCCTCCAAATCCTCCTCCTCCTAAATAGAAGAATGAAGTTTCAATTTCAAATAGAGGAGTTCTATCTTTTGTAAGTCCTGTAGTTGTAACATTTATTACTGCTGCTTTACCTTTATCAAATATGTTTGTTACCTCACTAAAACAAATTATTTTTCCTTGTGGTGGAAAAGGTTTATATATCCTTACTAATTCTTCTCCGTGGATCAATCTAGGAAAACTAATTTTACCTAATTTAGGGAATGCTACGCGCCTAGGAATTGTTGCAAAACTAGGAAATACTTTTAATCCTCCTGAAACTCCCTCGTAAATAAATTGGAGTTCAGAAATTTGAGCTCCTATCCCTAATGCATAAAGAATTACATCTTTACTATTATACTCGAAAATTTTTTCTGGATTTTTTTTCCCAACTACGCTTAAATCTAATCCCGACATTATACTTCATTTCTATTATTTATTTCAAAACTTTAAAATTTTTCTTGATCTCATGATAAGGTAAATTATTTTCTTACCATAACACCATTGTTATTTAAAAATTCTTTTAAATCCTGGATTCTCAAAAGGTTAAAATGAAATAAGGAAGCAGCTAATACAGCTTCAGCTCCGTTATTGATTGCCTCAATAAAATGTTTTTTATTTCCAGCTCCCCCCGACGCGATCACAGGTACAGGCACAATGTCAGTAATAGCTCGGATTAAATCAAGATCGTATCCCAAGTTAGTACCATCTCTATCCATGCTTGTAACTAATAGTTCTCCTGCTCCCTTATCTACGACTGTTTTTACCCACTCTAATACATCGAGTCCAGTAGGTTTTGTGCCGCTATGCGAATAAACTTCCCATGATTTCCCTTTTTTTTTAGCATCAATGGCTACAACAATGCATTGAGAGCCGAATTTCTTCGCACCTTTAGTAATTAAGTTTGGATCCTTTATAGCTGCTGAATTTATACTAACTTTCTCTGCTCCTGCTTTGATAATTGCAGTCATATCCTCAATTGTTTTTATTCCACCACCAACGGTTAATGGAATAAATATTTCTTCTGCTACTGATCGAATTGTGTTAAGTATGCTTTTTCGTCCTTCTAGGGTTGCCGAAATGTCTAAGAAGACTAATTCATCTGCCCCATTTTCGTTATAAAATCGTGCTAATTCAACGGGATCTCCACTATCTCGTAAATTTTTAAATTTTACCCCTTTTACTACTCTTCCATTTTTTACATCCAGACAGGGGATTATTCTTTTTACCAATCTAGAATTATGAAGATTATCAAGGAAAGAGCCTAAAACTTTGGGAGGAATACTTCCATCGTATAAAGCTTTTCCAACAATAACCCCATCAGCGTACGATAATGCTTTTTCTACATCACTTATGCTTGAAATTCCACCTGAGGCAATTATTCTGCTGTTTACCTTTTTTTTCTCCTTTAATTCTAAGAAAAGATTCGCGTCTTGACCAGTCGAAGTGCCGTCTTTCATTATATCTGTTACAATAAAATCGCGGATTCCCTTATTCTCCAATTTAGATAGGACTTTAAACAGATCTAAATCCGTTTCAAACTGCCATCCCTTAGTACGGAGAGTTCTATTAGAGGAATCTAATGCGATCGCAATTTTGTTTCTATATTGTTTGGATAAAATTTCTAAAAGCTTGTTATCATCTAACGCAATGGTACCTAAGATTATTCGGTCAGTTCCCCTGTTTATTAATTCCTCAATGATTTCAATGCTTCGTATCCCCCCACCAATTTGAATTTTAATTCCAGCTTGTTTTGATAGAGTAATGAGATCCAAAATAGCGGGATAGCTAAGATTTTCCCGAAAGTTGCCTGTTAAGGCTCCATCTAAATTAACCACATGAATCCATAAAGCACCCGCTTCTATGAATTGTCTTAGAACGGCTACAGGGGCGTTAGAATACGTAATTTGTTTAGAAAAATCCCCTTGAGTGAGTCTAATAACCTTTCCTTCTCGAATATCAATTGCAGGAATGACTGTTTTTATGTTGAATTCACCCGTTTTTCTAATGTATTAACCCAATATTTCAATATATTTTCTCCAATAGCTTTACTTTTTTCTGGATGAAATTGTATTGCTAATATTGTTCCGTAATTAAAAATGACGCCAAATCTTATGCCATGTAAAGTAAATGCTGTTACAATATGTTTGTCTACTACATCACAGTAATATGTATGGTTGAAATAAGCAAAACCGGAAAAATATGGTTCTTTGATACTAATTACACGATTCCATCCCGTATGCGGAACTCGAATTGATTTAGTGACTTCTAGCTTCTTAACTTGTCCGGGAATGATACCAAATCCCTCAATTCCCGGGCTTTCTTCCGATTCATTAAGTAATAATTGCATTCCTAAGCATATTCCTAAAGTTGGTTTAGTTGGTATGATCTGTTTCAGTAAGTTAAATAACCCATTTCGTTTTAATTCTTCAACAGCATCTCCAAACGCTCCTACACCGGGCAAAACAATGCCTATTGCTCTTTTTATTTGTTCTTCTTCGTTAGATATTATTACATCCAAATAATACCTTTGAATTGCTCGTTGAACTGACCTTAAATTTCCAACTCCATAGTCAATTATTGTAATCATAAGTAGTTCCTCAAATAATTAGCCTATCTATGTAGTTTTCTCAAAGTATTCCCTTAGTCGATGGGACAATGCCTTTTCGTTTAGGATCAAATCGAGATGCTTTATCAAGTGAGTATCCAAGAGCCTTAAAAACTGACTCTGCAATGTGATGATCGTCTTTTCCAGAAAGCACTTTCACGTGTAGTGTTATACTAGCATTAATAGCAAAAGTTTGTAAAAAGTGCTCTATTAACGTAAGAGGAATCAATTCGTCTTGATTTTTTCCAAAGTATTTACCTGTCCAGGGGATATCAATAATTGAATAAGGGCGATTAGAAAAATCAACCACTACTAATGTTAAGGCCTCATCCATAGGAACATAAGAATATCCAATTCGTCTTATTCCCAATTTATCTCCAATTGCTTGCTTAAAAGCGTTCCCTAACACTATCCCTACATCTTCAATGGTGTGATGGGTATCGACATGTAAATCACCACTAGCTTTAAGTTCAATGTCAAAGACTCCATGAACTGCGATGTGATTTAACATGTGATCGAAAAATCCTATACCTGTATCTATTTTAGCAATTCCAGAGCCATCCAAGTTAATTGAAACATTAACAGTGGATTCCTTTGTTTTTCTTTCTTGTTCTGATTTACGATTCATTTTAAATTCCTCCTTTTAAAAATAATTTGAGTTCCTCAATAACTTTTACCATATTTTCTTGGAGTCCGATACTTATCCTAAGGTTGTTAATCATATCAGATGAGGAATAATATCGCACAAGAATTCCTTTTGAATAAAGATGTTCATAAAGGTTTTTTGGAACCTCTGGTGACTCAAAGGTGAGTAGTACATAACAGGCTTCGCTTGGGTGAATCCAAAAGGTCTTATATTGATCTTGAAGTAATTTGAGTTGATTTATGAACCATTCTCTTGTTTTTTTCATTTTTACTATTCTCTGATCCACTAGTGGGCTAGATAATGCAGCAAAAGCAGCTTTTTGTCCCGCAATATTAACATTATATGGTTGCTTTATTGATACTAAGATGTTTCGGATATCGTTTGGCATAATACCGTATCCAACTCGCAGTCCTCCTAAACCATAAGCTTTGCTAAATGTTCGAAGAATAACAAGATTATCGTATTGAGGAATCCATTTAGCAAGACTTTGAGAATCTGAGAATTCTATGTAAGCTTCATCGATGATCACTAAAACAGGGAGAGCCACTAAGCGTTCAATAAACTTTTCTGAAACAACATATCCATCGGGATTATTTGGACGAGCGATAAATACAATTTTTGACTGTTTCGCAACATCAAAAAATTGATTCTCGTCGAGTACATAATGAGCAAATGACTCTTTTTTAACAAGTTGTTGAGATACTGCTACGTGTTTAATCCCATGTACTTGAGCTAAAAATGAAATCATACCAAATGTAGGAGAAACGGAGAGTACTGTATCGGAAGGATTCGCGTAAGCTTTTATAAGTAATTCAATTAACTCGTCAGATCCTGCGCTAATGATAAAATTATTAGCATCCAAATTTTCTTTTTTCGCTAAATCCTGTATTAAATTTGAGCACATCATATCTGGATAGTTGCTAATATTTTTAAGAGAGCTTAATGCTGCTAGAACTTCCGGAAGTGGATCGTAAGGATTTTCGTTGCCATCGAGTTTAATTATTTTTGTAACAGGAATATTTAGTTCTTCTGCAATGACCTCTAAAGGTTTAACTCCATTATAAGACTTTATTGAAACGAGATGATCTACGGTTTTAATTTTAGTCATTAGATTCTCCTCCTAGCAGCTTCTGAATGAGCTGTAAGTTTTTCACTAAGAGCTAATATTTCAGCTAATGGCGCTATAGATTTAACTGTTTTCGTATCTAAAGCAACAAGACTGGTAATTTTGATAAAGTCTAATACCGATAATGGCGAAGAAAATTTTGCCGCACCACCTGTTGGCATTACATGACTGGGACCAGCAACATAATCGCCCATCACTTCACAAGAAGATTCGCCCAAAAAAACACCTCCAGCATTTTTTATTTGCGATAGAATCTCTTCTGGGTCCTTAGTGATAATAGATAAGTGTTCTGGGGCAAAATTGTTAATTATTGATATAGCTTCCTTAAAACTAGTAACTAAAATTATTCCACCATTATTTTCAATCGCATACTGTGCCTTTTCAGCACGAGATAATTTTGGTATTTGTTCTTCAATTGAATCTTTGACCATATTTGCTAGGTCCGGACTTGTTGTTATTAAAATTGGAATTGATAAAAAATCATGCTCGGCTTGCGCGAGTAAATCAGCCGCAATTAATCCAGAGTCTGCTGTTCCATCAGCTAAAATAACCGCTTCAGTCGGACCTGTGATACCATCAATTCCTACCATCCCATATACTTCTCGCTTAGCTAAAGTAACAAAAATATTACCGGGACCAACAATTTTATTGACTTTTGGGACTGATTCTGTACCAAACGCAAGAGCTGCAATTGCTTGAACTCCTCCTATCTGAAACACTCTAAGTTTTATGTTAAACTCACGCATTAAATTACAAGTAGCTAATATTATGGGGGAAATTGGAGGTGGGCTTACTATTATTATTTCTTCAACGCCTGCTATAATTGCAGGACAAACGCTATGAATAACCGTCGATGGAAGCGGAGCAGAGCCTCCAGGCACGTAAAAACCTACTCTTTGGATTGGAGTTATTATTTGTCCTAAACTTCCTCCTAAATCATTAGTAGTCCAGGAAGATATAGGTTGTTTCCTGTGAAATGCTAATATTCTATCTCTAGTTTTAACTAGAACTTCTTTAATCTTCGCGTCGATAGAGTTTAATGCCGTTTCCATTTGGTCTACTTTGACTTCAATTGAATTAGAAATATCGGTATTATCTAGTTTCTTAGTCCATTCAATTAGAGCGACATCACCTTTTTTATTTACATCGCTAATAATTCGCTTAACAACTTCTTGTGGCGTTAAAGACTTACCAAAAATATTAACGATCTGATCGTTAATTTGTGGCGAAACTGAGGTATTAACGATTGATTTTCGTATTAATATAGATTTTTTTGCATCCTCTAAAGAATAAATTGGAATCATTAATTATCCTCCAGATTCTTTAGCAAATCTTTATAACGCTTTGGTTCTTCTTCAAAAATAAATAGAGTTGGACTGACAACCACTCCACTGCCACCAATTTCTCTTAATGCTCTTATAGTTTCCGTTAGTTTCTTTTTTTCAACGATTATATGAATAGCAAACCATGATCCCCCTTCTGAAGAAATTACTGACGAGATCGTTGGGCCTTGGAGTCCTTTTAGACTTTCCTTAGTAAACATTTTTTTAGCGATATCTTCAGGATCTTTTCCCCGCATGTTTATAAATACTGAAACATAGTCTTTTGCTCTTATAGTTGCTTCGAAGTATTCAAGAAAAGTTCGAGATATATCCAAAACAATCTGATTTCGTTTTAAGATTTTCCGATTAGCTATAAAGCACGCTTGGGATTGGAGAATACAACCATCTTGTAATCTCCTTAATCGATTATCTTTGAGCGTTTGTCCTGTGGAGACTAACTCCACAATTATATCAGAATATCCTAATGTAGGAGCAACCTCTACAGTTCCTTCTGCTTTAATTAATTCAAAATCAAGTTCGTGTCTATTAAAAAACTCCTTTGTTAATAATGGGAACTTAGAGGCAATTCGTAAATTTTGGTTGCGTAGCTTCAAATCTTTCATCGTAGTTTCTTTCCAATTTTCAGGTATTGAAACTTCTAAGGTACATTTTCCAAATCCTAAATCATTGTGAATAATTACAATTTTATTAGGATCTTCTAAAGTCAACTCAGTTAATATATCTAAACCTACAATTCCAAATGCTAAATTCCCTTCAAGCACACCATTAATGATGTCCTTTTGCCGTTGAAATACTATTTGTATATTTGGGAATCCCTCTAACCATCCGATATATTGTTGCCTATTTCTCCTGATTTTGAAACCACACGAATTAAGAAATTCTTGGGTTTCAGATTCCATACGACCTTTTGAGGGAATTCCTATTCGGATTAATTGCGAATTTGAATTTTCTCTCTCGTTTTTAGTTGTCATAATTTCTTCTACTCCATAATTCGTTTAAAATGTCTTGTAGTTTAATATCTTTTTTAGCCATTAAAACCATAATAAAATACAATAAATCTGCAATTTCCCAAACAAGATTTTCATCGTTAGTGTAATTAATAACCTCATTACTTTCCTCCTTTATTTTTTCGATTATTAAACTCTCATTTTTGGAAATCTTGCTGGTATATGAATTGGAAGCAGGATTTATAATTCTATCCTGAAGGATATCATATAAATCTGATAATTTAAACTCTTTATTGCCAAAACAGGAATATCGTTGTAAATGACAAGCAACCCCCTCTTGATGAACAATAAAGAGCAAGGCATCTTGATCGCAATCGTACTTTACTTGATTCAGTGTTTGATGATTTCCCGAAGTCTCTCCTTTAATCCAAATTGATTTTCTAGAACGACTGTAATATATCCCTTTTTTCTGAATTAAAGCTTGCGTTAAAGAATCTTGAGAAGAAAAAGCGAGCATTAAAATTTGATTATGTTCGTCTTGTACTATTGTAGGCACTAAGCCTTCCTGTTTCTGAAAATCGATTAGAGACATAAAGATTCTTATCAATTCCTTTTCTTCATATATATCTTGTGAACTGATTAGTGGATCTACACCCCTTTTTTCTAGTATTTTAGTAAACTTATTATCAGAATCAAGAAAAATTAATGGTAATTTTCCAGTGTCGGATAGAAAGTCTAATACTGTGAGAACGGTACTTTCATCAATATCTAAATCTTTATCGTAATCAATTAAAAATTCTGAACAATAAGGATCCACTCTGTCAAATATAACTTTTAGGTGCTCTTTAAGATCTATTAATTCATTATTGAGAAGTAATTCTTTTTGGAGCGTAATTCTTGCTATAATTACGTTTTTTGAAAATTTTTGACTGATAAATTTTATATCTTTCTCAGGAATGATAACTTTTTTCACGCCCATCTGTAAAACTGATTTTATTGTTTCAAATTTTGGGGAGCTCATCATTAGATGACATTCAGCAATGTTACAAATCTCTTTTATGAGGCTATTAGAAGTACAATTACTCAATACTATGTTACCAAAATAACTTATTCTTCTTGCATAATTAATAATAAAATTCTCATCGTTTTTTACTTGGTTTTTATAATTTGATTTGATTTTTCCGATATTAATTTCAAAATTTAACATAAAAGCCCTTTCAATAAATAATTTCTATTAATCTATAGGTATTCTTTATTCTTGTGGAGTTATAAATTTTAGTTTTCATTTTACGATTCTTTTTAATTGTTTTGAAAAATTTATTTATCTAACGATTCTTAAGTAAGACTAGTCACTATAATATTATATCTCTAAGAAATAGATGGAGAAAGTCATATGGTAAAAGGAAAAAAATATGGTAATCACAGAGTTATTGAGCCAAAAGGGACTCTTCCTCAGCCCGCGTTTAAGATATCGAATGATACGACCATATTCGACAACGAAATATTAATAGATGTAGATTATTTGAACATCGATTCCGCAAGTTTTACTCAATTAAAGGAAGAAGCGGGAGGAGATGTCGAGAAAATAAAAACTAAAATTTTGGAAATTGTTCAAGAACGGGGAAAAATGCAAAATCCAGTCACAGGTTCTGGCGGGATGCTGATAGGTAAAGTAGAAAAGATAGGTAATGACTTACGCGATAAAATTGAATTAAATGTAGGAGATAAAATTGCCTCGTTAGTTTCTCTTTCGTTAACTCCTCTCAAAATTGAAAAAATTTTAGAAATCAATCCAGATATCGATCGTGTTGAGATTGAAGGAAAAGCTATCCTTTTTGAAAGCGGGATTTACGCAAAATTGCCTGATGATATGGAAGCAACTCTAGCGTTAGCAGCACTCGATGTTGCTGGAGCTCCAGCGCAAGTAAAGAAACTAGTGAAAGAAGGCGATAGAGTATTAATTCTAGGTGCAACAGGCAAATCAGGACTTATGTGTTCGTATATGGCAAAAAAAATGGTTGGGGAAAGCGGAAAAGTCATAGGGCAAGCTAGAAACGAGACTCGAGCTGAATTTCTTAGAGATACTGAATTTTGCCACAAAACGATTATCGCCAATGTATTAAATCCTACAAATGTTTTAGAAGAAACACTCAAAGCTAATGATGGAAATGAAGTGGATGTTGTAATTAATTGCCTAAGTATCCCAAATTCGGAATTATCTTCAATTCTTCCCGTGAGAGATGAAGGTATAGTATATTTCTTCTCTATGGCCACAAGTTTTACAAAAGCAGCTTTAGGTGCTGAGGGTGTAGGAAAAGATTGCACGATGATAATTGGAAATGGTTATACTAAAAATCATGACCAGATTACCCTAAATCTACTTCGAGAATCTGATATTTTAAAGAAAATATTTGAAAAAAAGTATGTAAAATAATAACTAACAAGATTACAATGACCTACAATAATTGGTTATATTTAGCAATACTATGATTTAATTTCTTGACAATTTTGGCAATTAAATAACTCTAATCTCACATATTTGTCGATATGCTTAAATATAATTACAGCATAATATAATACTAGTTTTTTATTCTTTTGAGAAATCTAATAAAAAATCTAATAACAATGTGTTGATATTAAATGAGGTTTACACGAATACAAATAAAGAAGAATCATTTTTTTAGAGTAAATACTGTTTTGACACTGTTTTTGTTTACACTATGCCTAACTTCGATATGTATTTCTACTAATAATCTATCCCATTTAAACCAAGATGATGTCGTATTGACTAAGACAAATCATTTTAGTGATTATACTAAGGAAGATCTTTGCGTATTGGATGATCAAACTTCTCCCATCGAAAATGATGTAAACTTATTAGAATCAAATGAGAACGGAATTAAAATAGAAGTATGTATATCTGATATATTTGTTGAAAATCTGGTAGCAGATGATGGCGAAACTTATCAGAAAATGAGTATTACTGATGGTGGTCATATCTCTGATATTGGTCACCCGGAACTTCCTACGAAAGGGATATATTTAGAACTACCATCTGGGGTTCAACCTGAATTACAAATAACAGAGTCAGTTTTTTATGAAGAATGTGGATATAATATCTTTCCTGCTCAAGAAATTCCTTTAGATATACAGGATAATGATGCAAATCTAAAGTTTTCAAAAAATCTTACTGTTTATCAATTAAATACTTATTTTCCCTCAGATGTGGTTAGCATTCATGACATTGGAATAATACGGGGTCATCACACTGGGCTTATAATAATACGCCCGGTACAATTTAATCCCCTACTTCAGAAAATCCGAGTTTATACAAAGATTATTATTGAATTAAATTATCCAAATTCTGAATCTCTAGATATAGATAACAATGAAAAACAAAGATTAAGCAATAGGCTTGATTCCTCCTCTTTTCAATCTTTTTTTGGTAATTTATATTTAAATTATGAATATCCAATTAATACATTAGAGGATACTGATTCTAACAGTAACGGTGCAGACTATCTTATAATTACTCCAGAGCAGTTTTGCGATAACTTAATTCCATTTGTAAATAGTAAAGAAAACCAAGGATTAACAACGAAAGTAGCAAATTTTACCGAAACGGGGTCAACGGTGTCGGGAATTGAAACTTATATACAGAATGCATATGATACATGGGATATTCCTCCAACATATTTACTATTAGTAGGTGATTCAAATCTACTACCAACAAAATATTCACCTTATAATGAGGCTGGTACACTACCTACTGATCTATACTATGCAACAGTTGATGGGGAAGATTTTTTTCCAGATCTCTTATACGGGAGGCTTCCCGTCCGAACTGACGTTGAATTAGATAGTGTTATTGCTAAAAACCTGAATTGGGTTAATAATTTTAATCCAGCAGATGCATGGCGCCAGAAAATATTACTCTCAGCCTATGATCAAGCAGGTCGTTATTTTGTAGATACAAGTGAATCGATCAGAACATTTTTAGAGGGGGAAGGTTATACTTGCAATACTGTTTATGCTCCAGATGGTGCTCCTGTTGCTCAAGACACAACAGATATTATAAATTATATTAATGCGGGTACATTTTTCGTTAATCATAGAGATCACGGGATTGCTGATGGCTGGCAACGTCCAGAGTTTTACACTTCTCATGTTTCTTCGTTAAGTAATGTAGATAACTATCCTGTAGTGTTTTCTGTTGATTGCCAAACTGGTCATTTTGATGAGACTGCTGATAGTTTAGCAGAAACGATACTTAAAGCCAACAATAAAGGAGCAGTTGCATATATTGGAGCTACGCGGAGTAGTTGGAGTGGATTCAATGACGAATTAAATAGGGGATTAATTGCAGCAATATGGCCTGATTATTTTTCTAGTTACACTAATAGATATGGACATTCTTCCGAATTAGGTACTGTTCTAAATTTCGGCAAAATGTTTATGTTTGATAAGTATGTTCTCACGGGAGGTGTAGGTTCTGAAGGCACTGTCTACCCATGGGGATCTATACTATATCCCGCAAAAACTAAAAATACCTTTGAACTATTCCATATTTTTGGAGATCCACACCTTTCGTTAATAGAATCTGATGCACCATCTGAACCATACAATCCAAAACCATCAGATGAATCTACTGGAATAAGTACAAATGCGCAGTTGAGTGTTGATGCTTTCGATCCTAATGGAGATATCATGAATGTTTCGTTCTATAATGCTCTTGATGACAGTTTAATAGGTACTGTTAATAATGTTTCTAACCGAAGAACTTCATCCATTTTTTGGTCTGGTTTATCAAGGGATACAACTTATACCTGGTACGCTAATGTTACTGATGGAATTTACACCCTCCAATCTCCAGTATGGGATTTTACAACTAGAGCTGATAGCGAATATTCAAGATCTCCTATAATAATTAATGAAATCAATTCAGGCGCTCCTGATGCTATTGAGTTATATAATTTTGGACCAGATCGAGATATGACTGGATGGTATGTCGAATGTTATGCGGGTGAAAATTTGTATAGCACATATTACTTTCCTCTTGGTTGGATATTTCGAAGTAACTATGTAGCGACAATTTATGAAAGTACTGGTACTAATTCTGATACTGCTTTATATACAGGAGGAAACTTAAATTTCGGAAATTTCAGATTTGCTGTCGGATTATATAATAAGGAAACAACAAATCAAGACTGGTTTCAAACAAGTGATTTTGTATTAACACCTCCATATAGCGTTGGATGGATACAAGATGCCCCATTACTAACGACTAGTGATTACGCTTATAGGATTAACGATTACGATACTGATAGAGCTTCAGATTGGGCTATTAGTGCCTCTGGATCAATTGGTTCTCTAAATCCAGGACAATCTGGAACTTGGAACGCCCCAAACGCCCCAAGTAATCCTAATCCCGTAAATGACGATACTAATGTGAGTCCAGATCCAACGCTTAGTGTGGATGTTGTTGATGTTGACGGAGATCCAATGGATGTTTCTTTTTATGATACCTCAAATAATCATTTAATTGGAACAGATTTAGGAGTTTCCAGTGGCGGAACAGCTTCAATTACTTGGTCTGGTTTACTTGGGGGCACATTATATTCTTGGTACGCAATTGCCGACGACACTTGGATGAATACAATATCTCCCACCTGGTCTTTTACAACCATTGGTTCAGATCCCCCTACTTGGGATTCAACACCAACCGATCAGGTTGTAGAGTTTGGAGATCCGTTTTCGTACGATGTAGACGCGTCAGATTCTTCGGGAATTGATCACTATTGGGTAAACGACACGACAAATTTCCAGATCGATAGTAATGGCTTGATTACTAACGCAATTTCGCTGTCAATAGGTGAATATTGGATAGAAATACGCGCATACGATCCAGGAAGTTTGTATTGCTCTGCTATAATCAAAGTCACGGTTGAGGACACTACGACGCCAACTTGGGATTCTACACCGACTGATCAGGTTGTAGAGTATGGTGATCCGTTTTCGTACGATGTAGACGCGTCAGATCTTTCTGGTATTGATCATTATTGGGTGGACGATACGATTAATTTTCAGATCGATAGCAATGGCTTGATTACTAACGCAATTTCGCTGTCAGTAGGTGAATATTGGATAGAAATCCGCGCATACGATCCAGGAAGTTTATATTGCTCTGCTACAATCAAAGTCACGGTTGAGGACACTACGACGCCAACTTGGGATTCCACACCGACCGATCAGGTCTTAGAACTCGGCGATCCCTTTTCGTACGATGTGGATGCTTCAGATCTTTCTGGAATTGACCACTATTGGGTAAACGATACGACAAACTTTCAAGTTGATAGTAATGGTCTGATCACCAATGCGGTTTCGTTGTCAGTAGGCGAATACTGGATAGAGATACGCGCATACGATCCAGGAAATTTTTATTGCTCTGCTACAATCAAAATCACGGTTGAGGATACTACTGCACCAACTTGGGATTTCGCACCAACTGATCATGTTATAGAGTATGGTGATCCGTTCTCGTACGATGTAAATGCATCGGATCCTTCTGGAATTGACCACTATTGGATAAATGACACAACGAATTTTCAGATTGATAGTAATGGCTTGATCACCAATGTGGTTTCGTTGTCAGTAGGTGAATACTGGATAGAGATACGAGCATACAATCCAGGAAGTTTCTACTGCTCTGCTACAATCAAAATCGTAAATGAGGATACTACAGATCCAACCTGGGATTCTACGCCAACTGATCAGGTAGTAGAGTGTGGCGACCCGGTTGCTTGCGGTGTGGATGCGTCAGATCTTTCGGGAATAGACCACTATTGGATAAATGACACGACGAATTTTCAGATTGAAAGCAATGGCAATATTTACAGCGTAGTTACATTGTCAGTAGGTGAATACGGGATAGAAGTGAGAGCTTACGACCCTTATAATAACTACTGTACTTACACAATAAAAGCTACGGTTGAGGATACAACGCCTCCAACTTGGTATTCAACGCCAACTGATCAAGTTGTAGAGTATGGCGACCAGTTTGCTTACGGTGTGGGCGCGGAAGATTTGTCGTTAATTGACAATTTCTGGGTAAATGACACGACTAATTTTCAGATTGATAACACTGGCCTGATCATCAATGTGGTTCCATTATCAGTAGGTGAATACTGGATAGAATTACGAGCATACGATCCCTATGGTAATTACTGCTCTGCTACAATAAAAATTACAGTCGAAGATAGTGCCCCCTCAGTTCCACCCCCTCCTGGAATACCAAGTTTCAATCTACTAGTGATGATTGGTATAATTGCAGCTTTTATAATACTCTTTATCAAAAAATATAATAGATTTTATAAAAAATCAAAATAATCCTTTTTTTTTTGTGTATAAATATATTATTATTGCGGGAATCAAAAGAATTAAGGAAAATCTTTGAAGAAAAATATATTTAAGAGAATTTTTTAGAGGGGTAAAGTCATACTACTAATAAAGTCACCATTTAAGCAAAAAAAAGAGGATTAGTTTTCTTTTTGAGTAATTAAATTTTTCAGTTTTTCATAAGTCTTTGGACCATTTGAAAATGGACATACTTTAATGCAAATTGAACATCCCATTGTTTTTCCGAAATATGGAAAACATTTATCCTTATCAATACATGTTCTCATTGCTCCAATTCCAGGCAAATTTTCAATAGATATCACTTTTTCATCATATATAGCTTTAGCGGGACAATTTTTTTGGCAATTTCCGCATGTTCTGCAATATTGTTCGATCCATTCATGCTCATTATTATCTGTGTATTCAAATAGTTTTTCTTCAATAAAGATCGGTGCTAAACGCTGCCTTGGACCAAACTCAGGTGTAATTAAACATCCTTGTTTTCCTTGTCCCCCCATACCCGCTTTTCCAGCGAGGGGCGGTGTACAAACTAAACCCCCTAATGGATTTACTGCTTGAGATCTTATACCTTTCGATCGAAGCCATTCTGCAATATCTGCAACAGCTTCTCCCAATTCGGCATAAATACGCATCGTTTCATCACCTGCTTCCTTTCCTGGAGCTTTATCGATTTTATCCTTTTTCATTTCTTGCATAAAAACGAGAGCATGCCGAAATAAAACCATTTTATTTCTAAAAATCAGCTCTGAAGGTAATTCCGTAAAACCAATTTTAATAATATTCCATTTATTTTTAGCATAATCTAGAAGCTCTGACCATAAATTTTTATTCGGATATGTTTTCAGTAGTTCTGGTCCCTCAGATTTAGTAGTATATTTTCCGTTTTGTTCTAAATCCAAAATATAAGGCTCAATATCTTTATATGATTTTTTCCTTCCCTTCATTAGCTTGCGCCCATACTTTGCAAATACAATAACGAACCGAAGACTTCCAGACCTTCCTCTCATTTGCATCGGACTTTTTGCACCTAATTTTTGAAAAAAGTATTCAAAACCCTCTTGAAGGGAATTTGGATGAGATGTTATTACTAGATCTGGAAAAGACCTGCACTTATTTAAAAACTCTTTTTCTCCCTTTCCCTGTAGCCTATATCCACTGCCATCAGATTCAATATCTATATTTTCGTTATTTTGACTAGCTTTCATTTTGTTGAGAAATCGGTTTAATTAATATTATTGAATTAAAACGATTATAAAAATGTTTGCATATATGCAAGTATTGCAATTTGGGAAAGATTTATCTACTAGAAATATTATTTACTATTTAATGAGAACAGATAAAGAAAGATTCATTGAAATTTTCTCACGTTTTATTCAACAATTTACCCAGGGAATCGAAAATTTTACCTACAAAGGAAAAGATGTTGGATCGGGAATATTTCTTATTAGTTTTATTGGGTCACGGGAAGATTGCTTTATGAAAGATATCATTCAGTATCTTAATGTCATTCCTAGTACAGCAACAAGAAGAGTTGATAAACTTGAGAAACTTGGTCTAATAATAAGAAGTAATTCGGATGATGATCGTAGATTAATTAGGATAACTTTAAGCGATGAAGGAAAGGAATTGCATTCAGCTTTCTTGCAAAGGAAATTAATGGGTGTTGATTTAATGATGAAGGAATTTGAGGAAAGTGAGTTAAATATATTTTTCAAAATTTTAGAAAAAATAATGTTAAAAAGTAAAGAAATGAAGAATAATTTACATTAGATCTATTGTGAGAATCTGATACTCTTAGAAGAATTTTCGAGGAAAAACACTCAAATTAACTAATTAAAAAATTTCAGAATTGAATGAATATATATTAGGAGGAGGTTAGATATAGATTGGAAAAAAAGTTAAGAAGAATAATCACAGGTCATAATGAAGAAGGCAAATCAGTTGTAGCTTATGATGGTTCTCCTTATGAGGAAGTGTACATGTGGGCTACTGATAATTCCCCAGCCGATAATAAGCATAGTAATGATGCAGCGAAGTTGGGGATAAGACTTGAGCCCCCCGCAAATGGTTCTAAATTTGCTTTCTTCGTGGTGTATCCTGAAGATCCCTCTAAATCAGCTGAGGATGTAGAAAAAGAATATGCCGCCGGATTTGCCGCAATGGATGCTTCCCATTGTCGCCCAGATACTTCTAAGCACCCAGGTATGCATAAAACTAAAACTGTTGATTATATTATCTTACTTAAAGGGGAAGTTACTCTATTTTTGGATGAGGAAGAAGTGGAATTAAAACCATTCGATGTTGTAATTCAACGCGGTACGAATCATGCATGGGTAAATAAAGGCTCCAAACCGGCTCTTTTAGCTGCAATCTTGATAGATGCTGAACCAATTTAATAGTGATACATAGCAGTATAAACAGTTTTTTTTTTAATAATTATTTTTCAGGTAATCATCCAATAGGATATGATCCATATTTCTTAACGGTGTCAATCATTGCCTTAACATTTTCATATTTACAAGTGCCTAAAATATCTGAACCGGCGCCTATAATGTATCCTCCACCTTCCGCAGCATCTTGTAGAGCTTGTTTAGTCGCTTTTATTGTTGATCTTGTAGTTCCGTACGTTAATTCATAAGTGGCGGAAATATTACCAATTAAACAAATTTCCTTCCCAAATTCTTCTTTGAGTGGTTTTAGCCTCAAACCCGACTCGTATTCTAAAGGATCGATTCCATCTATTCCAGCATTAATTAGGTATGGTATAGTTCCTGAAACATCTCCATCGGAGTGAATAAGTAATTTTGCATCGTGTTTATGAGCATTATTAGCCAGGTCTGTGTAAACTGGAGTTATGATCTCATTCCAATGCTTAGGGTTATAAATTGTGCTTCCCTTTAGTGCCCAGTCGTCGCAGATGAAGACCAAATCAATTCCCTTTTCAAAAAGACAGTTCTGTAATTCTTTTGTAATTCTCCCTAAAGCTTTAGCAAGTTCCTTAACTAAATTGAAGTGTTTTCGTACCATGTATGCAAATCGATTGATCCCTATCATTGCCCAAGTCGCAAACGCTACAGAGCCTCCAGTAGGAATTGTAACTAGACCTTTTTGAAGATATTTTTCCCATATTTTTTTAAAAGATTTAAAATGAATCTCACCTGCGGGTTCCCATGTATTTATGTAAGAGATCCATTCTTTAAGTAATTCTGGTGTCTTTAAAACGCCATCTCGATACCACTCACCGTCGTAATATTGTGCCCATTCAGTATAGGATTTAATGTCATATTTCTTTAAAATTTCCTCTGGAACTTCGGGTTTCTTATGAGAGTGGGTTCTTATTCGATCGTAGTGATACCATATCGAATCAAATCCCATGTGAAGTGCTGCTTCATACATAAAATCCTTTGAAAGAGGACTTTTTGAATTTTTATCAATCCCCATGTGATTTGCTACTTTTTTAGTGAACGGGTATTCAAAGACTTGTGCTAAGGTGGGAACACGGTCAGGTTCTTCATGCTTTAGTGATTTTAGTATACGCTCATGTACGTCCATGTCAATCAAATCAAGAACTTTTTAGTAAGAGATATTAAATGTATTAAACTTTAGTTTAAATTAAAATTTGTGAGACGACCATGGATCTTTTAATATTTCTCATTCAAACTCCTAACCTTTAACAAATAAAAAAAATTAGTTACAATAGTAAATTATGATTTCTGGTAACTATCATGAAAGTAAATAGACGAAAGGAGTTATTTGGGAAAATATCTGACGAGGATTGGAATAACTGGAGATGGCAATTTAGAAATAGAATTATTACTCTCGAAGAACTAAAAGAATTCATTCCTTTAACAAAAGAGGAAGATGATCCTAATATTATGGAAAAGATGAGAATGGCTATCACCCCTTATTACTTATCCTTAATCGATCCCCACGATCCATACGACCCAATTCGTAAACAAGCAATTCCTACAATTCACGAGCTTATAAGATATCCCGCT
>JAEOTS010000172.1 GCA_016839745.1 Promethearchaeota archaeon | reverse complement strand
TTGCAGCAATCGCTTCCACTTGCGCTGTCAGACGCGATTCTTTCATTTCTACCTCTTCGGCGGGATTCTCAAATTCTCCTGGTAATTTAACATTCAATTGTTCTTCATCATCGAGTAATACTGATATGACACCTATTGACATGGAAGACAAACCAACATAATCTAATCGAATCCAATCCTCTACATAAGGAATCTCTTGATCTGAAAACACCGTTTGTAATTGCTTGTATTCTTTAAATATATAAAGGAGACGCCCTATAAACTCCTTTTCTATGTTAAATTTATCAATTTTACTTAAGTTGTTCACGTCTTTACCACTAACTAAATCGGAGAAATATTTCGCCATTTGTTCAAGAACCCATTTACCTTTCTTATCGGGGAATTTCCCGTAAAGGATGTAAATGATATGGTTCTTCTCAAAGAATTGACATTTATCTGTTTCGTTGTTTTCAGATTTGAGGAGCATCTTGTCGAGATCCCCCCCTAAAATACTGGTAGCTATGAAATCTAAATTATTGGTCAATTCTAATAAATAAAGGAGTTTTTTGTTACTCGCATACAATGGAGTTCTATCAACTGAAGTTATCCCACAAAATTTTACGTATTCATTTCCTCCGAGATCGATTCTTTCATCGTCTAAAGAAATTGCGTTTGTCACCTCTATTCTTCTTACACCTTGTATTCTTGAGGATGCGGTTTCAGTTATCGGTTTGAATTCTTCAGGATCAAGTTTTTTCGTTTCAACCTCTGTGTTATCAACATATTTAAAAAGATTAGGCAAAAATTTATTACATTTTGGGCAGAGTTGGTTTTTTGGATAAGGCTTTACGATCTTATATCCACAATTTTCACATTCAACTTGATCTCTCCTAGGCGAAAATAGAGGATTAGAAATTCAAAACCAACTCCACTAGCAATTTAAATTTGTTTTGGATAATTAAATCTAATAATTAATTATTATGTGAAGAAAATAAAAAATTTTGTATAAATATATTGGGTTTATAAATATTTATCAGCAATGGAATTAAATGCTTCTAAAAATTTATCATTTTCTTCTTTTGTTCCAATAGTGATTCTTATATAATTATAAAGGTCCGGTTTACTGAAATGTCTTACCAAAATTTTGAGATCTTTTAAATCCCATAAGAATTTTAATGTAGTAGATTTATTATCAAATTTTAAAAATATAAAGTTCGAATCTGAAGGAAGGACACTTATTCCATTATAGATATTTAATTTTTCAGTCAGTCTTTTTCTCTCTGCAATAATTTTCTTATTTTGTTCGTATACTTTACTCCTATGTTTAATACAAGAGATAGCTGCAAATTGTGCAATATTATTTGTATTAAAAGGTAACTTAACTCTATTCATTTCTTTAACGATTATTGCGTCAGCTAATGCGTACCCAATTCTTAGAGAGGCCATTGAGAATGTTTTTGAGAAACTACGGCAAACAATTAAATTTTTAACATCCTTCAATAATGGCAGACATGTAAAGTCAGAAAAATCTGCATACGCTTCGTCTACTACGACAATTCCGGGGAAATTGTAGCAAATTTTAAGTATCGCATCGTTATCAAACGATTTTCCATTTGGATCGTTCGGAGAATTTATAAACATTAGTTTACCTTTTTGGTCATAAATGCTCTCTGGTATAGAAAAATCGTCGTTTAATTTTATCTCATTTATTTTTGCATCGTAAAGAGTAGCTAAAACCTTATACAAACTAAAACTTGGATATAGAATGATTACTTCATCGCCAGGATTAACGAATACTTTAAAGATAACATCCAATACTTCATCTGAGCCATTTCCTATAAAAACTGTGTTTCTATTAGTTAATGTGTCTTTATCTCTTAAAAGTTGATTTAGAATCGCTTTACGAAGCTCAAGAGCAAGCGGATCGGGATATTTTCTCAATAAATCTTTATTTTTCAAAGCAGAATTTATATCCTCGAGTATTTCTTGGATTGGGGGATATGCATTTTCATTAACATTTAATTTTATCCAACCATCGCCTTCTGGATGTTCTTCTGTTTCATACGAATTATACTTTTGAAGATTTTCTCTGAACAACTTTTCAATTTCCATTTTACTTACCTTGTTTTTAGAAATGGTTTAATTACCAGTTAATCCTTAACAGTTAATACTTAAGGTAACAAATTACTACCATTTATTTTTTGTCTTTGTGCTTTTTAAGTACTATTAAAAAAAACAGATTAAAAAACTCAATTTTTAAATGTATGAAATCTATTAATTTTATAATATAATTTAATGATGATAAATATTTATTGTTGAGAAGATAATTCATGGAATTCGCAATAATGTTTCAGGTTTTAGAAGGCGGCGTAAGTGAGCCTATTAAATGGTCTAAAGATAATTTAACGCCTGATAATAATATTATAATTTTAGATGAAGGATCATCTTCGCTTTATTTGTGGTATGGAGCTAATCAAGGTTTAGTTTCAAGGAGAACCGCCCTCAGACAGGCAGAATCGTTAAAAGGGCATGGTTTTTCAGTGGGTAAAAGTATAGTGGGAAGAGATATTAGACATTTAAAAGAAATAGATCAAAGGAAAATTGGGAGAGTACTAGAAATCGACGAATTAAACGACGAGCTCCAAACACTGTTAAATAAAAATTTTAAACCTTTAGATGATTATACTGTTACTTTTGAATTAGAAGCAGATTTCCCTTCAGCAATCAAACCAGCAACTAAACCTGAACCAAAAGTAACACCAGAAACTGTACCCAAACCCATAAGCAAACCAGAATCTGTACCCACACCCATAAGCAAACCAGAACCCATTAAACAAGTAGCTCAACCTCAACCAACAATGATACCTGCTTCTGAATATGATATGAAAGTTGAGACTCCAAAAATAAGCGAGCCGGTTGAGGAAATAATTGTAAAAGCTACCCCCGCTTCCATACCAAAACAATCTATCGCTCCCAAATCTAAATTGGATCTTGCTGTTCAGGCAAAAATAGGATTTGTGTTTATTGGAGTATTAGATCATTACGATGACATATGGATTTCGAAGAAAGAGGATGGGGGGTATTCTGTCGAACATATGGACGGCAAAGTCTGCGAATTCTCAATTTCCGATGGTAAGATTAAATTTACTTCAGATTCTTTTTCTGGAATTTCTACCAATGTTAAAACGGAAATACAGAAGAAATTTGTAGAGCTTTCAAAATTTCTATAATTTTTTTTTTTCTAATTTTTTAAATATTGGGGTTTAAATTTTAAGCCTTTTTCTTAAATAATAAGAATTTCAATAGTGACTTAACGTTAATCTTAGATAAAACTATAGTATGATAAAATGAAATTTAAAATCTTAGCAACCCTTTTTTCAAATTTAGAATCTACTGCAAAAAGGCTTGAAATGATAGATTTCTTATCTGCCTTTTTTGAAGAGGTAAAAAGAAGCAATAATTATGAAGATTTAGATAAAATTATATACTTGTTACAGGGAGAGTTAGTTTCAAACATAAAGCAATTCCCTAAAATTGGCCTTGCAGAAAAAATGATAATTGAAGCGTTAACTCTACATTCTGGCATCGATAAAAAAAAAATAAAAGAAATTTTAATAAAGAAAGGCGATATTGGAGCTACTGCAGAACTAATTTTAACTAACAGGAGGACACAGATGTCTCTATTTGATTTTGAGGATAGTCCAAGCGGATTAGAACCTTCTTTAGAAATTTCAGAATTATATTTAGCTCTGCAAAAAATTGCTTTAAGTGAAGGAGCGGGATCACAAGATGTTAAACTAGGAATTTTAAGAGGATTAATGCGAAAATGCGCCCCTCTAGAAAATAAGTACTTATTACGAATAATCACTTCTACCTTAAGAGTAGGAGTCTCAACTATGACTATAATTGATGGTTTAGCATTAGGTTTTACGGGTAGCAAAGAAAATAGGAGTATTATTGAAAAAGCATATAATTTGCATCCGGATTTAGGGGATATCACAAAAATCTTAGCAGAAAAAGGAATTACTGAAGTAGAAAAAATAGGAATGACCTATGGGATACCAATAAGGATGATGTTGGCATCGAGAGTTCCTTATGGTGAGATAGTTGAGAAACTTGGAACTCCTCTTACTGCAGAATATAAATTAGATGGTGAAAGACTCCAAATCCATAAACAGGGACAGGAAGTAAAATTGTTTTCTCGTCGATTATTGGAAATATCTGATCAATATCCTGATGTTTGTGAAACTATAATTGAAAATGTTCAAATTGATGATGTGATTATAGAGGGAGAAGTGGTTGCTATGGACTCTTTTTACGAAAAAATGTTACCTTTTCAGGTTTTAAGTAAAAGAAGGCGAAAGTATGATGTTGAAGAAATTATGAAGGAAGTACCCGTTTGTTTATACCTATTTGATTTATTAAAGTATAAAAACGAATCCTTTATTGGTAAAAATTTTATGGAACGTAGACAAAAGCTAGAGGAAATTGTATCTGAGAGAGATGAACTACGTTTAGTCAAATCGAAATTAATCCATGATACAGAGGAACTCTTAGAATTTTTTAATGCAGCTCGAAAAGAAGGGAATGAAGGGATTATGGCAAAATCAATTAAAGAAGATTCCATATATCAAGCAGGAAATAGAGGATTCTTATGGATAAAATTAAAGGGATTAGAAGGAGGAAAGTTAAAGGATTCTGTAGATGTTGTATTAGTTGGAGCTTTTTATGGTAAGGGTCGAAGAACAGGCGTATATGGAACTTATATTGGAGCAGTTTATGATCCTATGAATGGTAAATATGTTGCTTTTACTCGTTTTTTTTCAGGATTGACCGATGAATTATCAGACACCCTAACAAAAGAAATGGAGAATTATAAAACTGAAAAAAAACACAATAATGTTATTTGTGAAGATATTCCAGATGTTTGGTTTAAACCGGAAGTCGTAGTTGAGATTTTTGGGGATGAAATAACGGTTAGCGAGAAATTTCTTACATTAGGATATTCTATGCGATTCCCTGTTTTCCAAAAAGTCCGACCTGAAAAAGGTCCTGAGGACGCAACGACAGTTGAAGAAATTAGAAGCCTTTATGAATCTCAATAAAGGCGAGAATTCATAATTTAGAGAAAGATTTTTACTCCCTTATCCTCCAATTTCTTCAAAAATATAGAACTTATATCAAGATAGTTTTCACTGAGATATAATTCTTCTAAATTCTCAAGAGAGTATAGTGATTCCGGGAGGTTTTTTAATTTATTTCTAGATATATTTAAAATTCTTAACTTCTTTAAACTTCCAATCGTTTCTGGAATTTTTTCTATCTTATTATCCCCCAAATTCAATATCTCTAGCGACTTAAGAGAACCAATTGATGTTGGAATTTGTATCAATTCATTTCTTTCAAGATCTAATGATATAAGTGAGCCTAAACTAGTTATTGATGGGGATAGAGTTGATAATAAGTTCCAACTCAAATTCAATGCCTTTAGGGATTTGAGAGATGATATTGACTTTGGAATCTCGGTTAGTTTGTTATCGTGAAGATTTAAGTCTATAAGGTTTATTAAATTCCCAAAATTATAAGGTAATAGTTTAATTTGGTTTAATCTTAAATTTAAATATTTTAATGACTGTAAGGAGCAGATAGAATTTGGAAGATCTTGAAGTTCATTCTTCCATAGCAATAATTCTTTTAGATGAGAAAGAGATCCTATAGTTGTCGGAAGATTGTTTATATTATTTACATTTAGATTTAGAGATTCTAAACCATGTAAAGATTCAATCCAATCAGGAAGTTCGGTAATTTGATTATATCGTAAAGTTAATTTTTTGAGGTTTGTAAGGTGTTGTATAGCGCTAGGTAATTTTGTTAAACCTTTGAAAATAAAATCTAACTCTATGACTTTACATTGATGAATCGTGTACTTCAATCTCCAATAAGATTTTTTTAAGTACATTATGGAAAAGTAATTTATTAAAATATCAGATAACTCTCTAGTAGTAAATTCTCCAGTTTCTTTGGTAGATTTTAAAACTTCAAAACCTATTTTAAAATCTTTGTCATTAATTTGCTTTATTTCATGAACTAATATTAATTTAGCTATAGGTTCATTTCTTTTTACAAGATTTTTAACTATTATTATCAATGATTTAAAAATCGTCTGTAAACAGAGTGGAGATACCTCGTGATGTAGAGCCCACCTCATTGGATTCAGCGCTTTATAATTGTATCCATGACGTAGAATAAGAGCAGCTTCATTTCTGATTATTTCATCTGTATCCGAAATAAGTAAATTTTCAAAAAAACTTAGTAAGGAATCCTTATTTCCTCCGAAATTCTCGAATTTGGTGCTTAATTTTCTTAAAATTTGAAGACTTTCTAATCTATACTTAGTTTTTGTGCTGTTTTCTATTATTGCGATTAATTGCTGAACGGCAGACTGTTTATCCAAGATATTCTTATTTAGTTCATCAAAAATTTTAGAAGGTGTACGTTTCGTAATACTAATCCCTCAGTTATTTATAGATTATTAATCCACTTTTTTCTAATTCGCTCAAAAAGCTCGGTATTTCTGTGATGTTGTTAAAATTTAAATCGAGGATTCTCAATGATGTGAGATTTTCTAGGGAATTGGGGAGCGATTTCAATTTGTTTCCCCATAAACTTAATGTTTCAAGAGACTTAAGCGATCCAATCCAACTAGGTAAACTTTCGAAACGATTCCAACTTAAATTTAATTTCTTTAATTTACTAAGGGCACTGAATGACTTAGGTAGCGAGGTTATACGGTTATTCCATAAGGTTAATTCTTCAAGATTAGAAATCGTACCAATTGAATTAGGAAGCTGACTTAATTGGTTATCAAATAAATGTAAAAATTTTAATGATTGGAACGACCCAATCCAATTAGGAAGGACTGACAATTTATTCCCTCCTAAACCTAATCTTTTTAGAGACTTAAGAGATTTAATACACTTAGGTAGATGCTCGATATTATTCAATCCTAACTCTAATTGTTTTAGAGAATTCATTCCTTTAAAAGACACATTTAGTTTGCACAAGTTGTTTCCGTGTAAATCCAAAATTTCTAATTTTGATAAATTTTTAATCGTATTTGGCAGGGAAGATAATTCGTTAGCTCTTAAATCTAGATGTATTAACGATGATAAAGAACCAATAGATGCTGGTAAGTTTTTTAATTTATTATATCTTAAATTCAGAAATTTTAATACATTTAACGATCCAATAGAATCAGGAAGAGATTTAATTTTATTATAACTCAAATCGAAATATGTTATTGAAGGTAAAAGGCTAATAGTGTCAGGAATCGCAGTAAGCCTATTAAATTTTAAATCTAAGTTATTTAATGAAGTTAAAAATTTTATAAATTCAGGAAACTTATTCAAAATTGTCCATCCAAAAACATGACTACTGACATCAGATAAATCTAATTGAAATATTAGTCCATTTTTCACCTGATAACTAATCTGACCAAATTTTTTTTCCAAATCCGTTATAATAAAATAATTCTCAACAATATTTGAAAGTTCAAGGCTAGAAAAGCTTTCAATTTTTCTTTTTTCGAACAAGAATTTTAAATTTTCTGCTATTTTTTCATTTGAAATTCTTTCAATCCTATCTATTAACAATGATTTTGATTGAAAGGAATCCATTTTTCCTAAGATCTTGGAGACTGTTAACAGGCATCTTAAAGATTCTTCATGTTTAAGAACCCATTTTAATGGTTCAAGAGCGATGTCCAAAAATACTTTTTCTATTACTGTTGCGGCAGTATATCTTATAATTTCGTGCGAATCTGAAATTAATAAATTTTCTAATAGCGTGAAAACACTCTCAGTATTAGCGTTAATTTGAGCTAAAACACTAATACTTTCAATTCTGGCTTGTAAATCTTCACTATTTTCTATAATTGAGGTGAGTTGATTTATTGCCGAAAATTTATCTAATTTTTTATTCCCATAGTTTTTTTTAATGAGTTGAGGAGATAATTCCATCAATCTTCGAAATTTGGGTTAATTTTTTAAATTTATTATTATTGACCATTAAATTTGTTATTGTAACACTATTATATTAACATTTTTCAAGAATAAACATGAAAATTGGCTAAGAATGTAATTATCTAAATATTTGCATCAATTTACTATGTATTAATTCTAAGCTCTATTCCTTATCTGGTGGATTTCTTCCTAGCCATTTCTCATAGAAGGTATCAATATCGGGTAAAAAATTAAAGATCGTTGGATATCCCGGGGGCACTGCTTCAACATCTAAAAGAGTAAAACATTTAGGACAAAAATATTCTCGCAATTCCTCCCATTTTGGATCGCTTCCCATAAATTTAGGGTAAAGTTCCTCAATGGAATCAATTGAATCTCTAACTCTTATCCTACATTTTGTCTTCCAATTAATTTTGTAATCCCCAAATTCGTAACCACAATCACATTTAACTATTCTTTGACCCTCTTTAGCTACGATATAGAGGTGTTCGTGTAGAGGAAGAAGTATTTTTTCGTCGAATTTCACTTTTTCCTGCAATATCTCCATAATCTTGTCGAATCTGTTTTGATCTTTTCTCCCGCTTATAATTGGCTTAAGTTCATCCCATTTTAAATTCCCTTCTATCATTCTTTCCAGAGTTTTTTTATCGACATCCATTGCTCATTTCACCTCCATCTGGAAATCCTCAGGAAGCTTCCAGAACTCACGAAATTCTTTCCCCCATTTAGATGATAGCTTTAAACTTTCTGAGTACATTCTACTTACCGATTCATATAGTCTTTCTTCTGTTAATTTTTTTCTTTCATGTTCCCAAAATTCCTCAAAAGTCAAAGATTTTTCTTTTCTTTCTTTCATAATCTCTTCTCGACATTTTGTACTTGCTTCAATATTGATTTTCCATTCTTTATTATTATCATCATAATCAGCAACAATACCATAGACACTTTTCACAATATCTGACGTATATAATCCCTCATCAAGGTCTTGTTTTACACTCTCTAATTTTCGCTCGAGAGGATCTCCATAACCAGGCCCACCACTCTCTGAGAAGTGAATTATATCAAAATTCTCTAATGAAATTGGATAAATAGTCCCTATTGGTATTCTCATTATATCTGCTTTTAGAAATCTCTCAAATTCACCATTGTTAGGATCAGTATCACTGATTGGATAATCTTGTCGATTTTGAAAAATCTCTTCTAAATTTGTATTTGTAGCGATTAATCGATAACTCGTAGCATTAGGATATCCTCCATGCATACCCCCAGACCCATGAAATACTAGCCCCTCTCTACCTGCGAAGAATTCTACCTTTTCAGAATTTGCTATATAGGCCACACCGGCATAATTTGCTCCACCTCGATATTTACCGTGACCAGGTGTGTTTGGTTTTACTTTTCTAGATAAGTAAGGAATACCACCTTGAAAGAGTTCCCAAGTTTCAACATCCCCTAAATCGGCTTCAGGATTCCACATTGCATAGCCCCAATTGAGACCGTCTCTTACCGCACTCGCGCCTAATCCTTGTCCTGATATTTCAAATGTCGACAACATCCATCGTTCGCCTTTTAGAGGTCCAGCAGAGTAGATTCCTCCTCCTTGGATAGAATCTCCGGTAAAGCCGTATCCTGGTACAACTTCTTCTCTGAATCCTCGAGAAAACAGTCCATAAGACATGCACTTCATCATTGTTGTATATGCAGGGATCAAATTACCCCATGGCGCTTGATATGAAAGATATGGATCTCCAGGGTTTGCCCAAGATCCTAAAGGATAATCTTTTTCTACAGCAAAATAGGCTCCATCATTAACTTTATCTCCATAAATCAAGATTTGTGTTAATAAAACCCATTGACCTCCTTCCATCGCTCCTTTATCACAATTAAACGCATTTGCTCCTCCTGCGCTAGCACCATCAAAGGAAAGTGAAAATCCTCCATCACCCTTAACTACAATCTCCATAGGGTGATTAGATATTCGATCTATTCTCGCTCTAGGTACCCATGCTTGATCTTTCATTGGAAGGTCCATAAACGAAGCTGCTCTGTACCGACCAGGAATTAAACGCTCTTTCACTCTTTCTATAACGATTCTTCTTCCTTCTTCAATCGCTTCTCGCATAAAGGTTTTGTAATACTCAATTCCTTCTCTTTTTATAAATTCGTAAACAGCATCTCTTATCATTAGATTGCCTGCAAGCCGGCATTTCTCATCTAATTCCCAATACATCGGACTCCGAACCGATTTTTTTGCGCTAATCATATGATCGCGCCAGATTTTATCGTTAGAACCGATTTTTCTGCAAGTATAATAAACTCCATCATCAAATCTCTGAATTGAAGAAACTAAAGTATGACCAGGTGTGATACCTCCAATATCAATTTGATGAGTAACTCCCCCCGCCCAACCAATTAATTCGTCCTCCCAAAAAATCGGAATGAGAGTTTGTACATCGGTTGTATGAACATTACCACACTGAGGGTCATTGTTAAGAAAAATATCTCCTTGATTTATGGTAGGATCCTCCTCGTACCCTTCTCGAATCATGAACTTTATTCCTTCGCTCATTGTATGGACATGTACTAAAATTCCTGTTGATACTACTATTGAATCCCCCTCAGGAGTATAGAGCGCGAAACAAAGTTCACCAATTTCTGTGACAATTGGTGAGGCCGCAACGTGCAATGCAGTTTCTCTTGCTGATACTAAAGCACCTCTTAAACTCGCATACGCTCTCTCGTATCTGAAAGGATCCTCTTCTTTTAAGCTCAATCTTTCTATGCCATAATAACTCTTTTTTTCTTCTATAAGCTTCTCGCTTTCTTCCAACATTTCTTTGATGGTTTTTGCATTCCATCCAATTGGTTTTTTAAACATTATTTATACAACCTCCATATGAAAAATTCTGTGTTTATCTAGATTTACTCGGTAGCTAGGTGGAACTACTAATGTAGTTGCTGGAGCTTCTATCACCGCAGGACCATTTACGACATTCCCCGCCTTGAGCAATCTCATCTCCCAAATTGAAGCATCATGCCATTTTTTTTTCCAAAAGATTTCCCGTATCCCTTTAGAAGCTACTTGATTTGGTTTTTCACTGCTCAACTCGAGTTCGGGTAATTCAGGTTTTGGTACGCTCACTACTCCTGTGCCTATTACTTTAGTTATATGATATCCAAGTTCCGGACTTTTGGTACCTCTTCGGAATATTTTTTCGAAAAGATCATCATACTTAAGAATAAGATCGTTCAATTCAGTTGAATCAAAGCGTTCTAATTCTTCCGAATGTTCAATTATTAATTCTTCATAGGGAGATTGCACTTCTAAATCATCTAACATGCCAAAATATTGTAATTTAAGTGACGGTCTGAACTCCATTTCATTAGGGTCCCTTCCTTCTTTTTCAAATTCGTTCATAATTTTAATTTTTAAATCTCTCCATGTAGAAGTGATCATAGATGCAACAAACGAGCTCATGTTTCTTTCAGGATCGATAAGCAAATCAACGGATATTTCGTGCCTATACGAATGATCAGCACAAGCACATCCGTATGCAGAGAATGCTGCTGCCCACTCTGGTATCATAATGTCTTGAAAGGATAATCCTCTTGAATATCCCGCTACATGAAGAGGTCCTCCACCTCCAAATGATATTAAAGTGTAGTTTTCAGGTCGAAAACCAAGTCCTTGAATCATTCCATTTAGGTGATTTTTCATGTTAATTTCTATTAAATCTAATGCTCCTCTGGCAGCTTCATACGGATCAGCCTTAAATGGCTTAGCAATCTGTTCCTCAATATAGGTAAATGCCCTATTTTTATTTAGTGGAACTTTTCCGCCAAGAAAATAATCTGGATTGAGGTAACCTAATATTAAACTACAATCGGTCATTGTTACGGTTTCAATTTCTGATTGTTCATTACACACTCCAATTTTATAGCCAGCACTCTCAGGACCAAACTCTAAACGGCTTGATATATCATTATATCGCACAAACATTCCAGTTCCGGCTCCGATGGAATCTAATGCTATCATTGGAATGTTCAGGATAAAACCTCCGAGTGAACTTTCCCATTTAGTCGGCACATATTTTTCCATAGTTAAGCCTACATCAAAACTGGTGCCTCCAACGTCCGAAGAAACTAAGTTTTGAATACCATATTTTTCAGCAATGAATTTACTACCAATCATACCCCCTATTGGTCCTGAAACCATGGTGGGAATAAGTGACTTAGAGTAAGGAGACATCGTTCCACCATAGGATGTTAAGATTCTAAGAGGAGCTGGCACGCCTTCATCTTTAAGCTTTTTAGCGATCGCAATTAATTGTTTTCTTGAAGGTTCTGCTGCATATTGTTCAATTAGAAGTGCGTTCAATCGTGGCGTTTCACCTCTTACCGGATTGTGTTCAGAAGAAAGTATTATTGGAATTTCTCTTCCCTTTTCTTTCATAACTTGCTTAGCGATTCTTTCAACCTCCATTTCGTGACTTGAATTCATGAAAGAACAGAGTAAGCATACACAAATGCAATCTACATTCATCTCGAGTAACTCTTCTACAACTTTTTCTACATCCTTCTCATAAAGAGGAATTAGTTCCTCTCCCCAAAAATTAATTCTCCCTCGAACGCCTTTAAACTGATTTCTATGAATGAGGGGTTGAGGGTGCTCGTGTTCTCTAGCATGAAGCCTACCTGCATAATCAAGCCACATCCAGCATTGCAAAGCTCTACCCAATCGATGGAGATCTTCAAAACCAGCATTAACGATAACTCCAATGTTATCATTTCCCTCTCGTTCTAAAAGCCTATTTAGCATAGCTGTGCCTGAATAAACTAAAGCTTCTACACCAGAACCAGTTTCTTGTAAATTTTTACCCCATTCGTTTAATGAATCTGCTATTGAGTTTAAAATTCCAATTGATTCTTCCTTTCCAGTTGTTAGCGCTTTTCCTACAGCAAAACTACCATTTTCATCGATAATAAAGGAATCAGTCATAGTACCTCCAGTATCTAATGCAATCGCTTTTAATAGATGTGTTTTATCAACATTAATTGATTTTGCCATATTGTTTCATCTCAAACGTTTTTTTAAAAATATATTTCATAATTAGAGCTAATGTTATATATAACTGAAGTTTATGTGAATAAAATAAAGATTTATCTTGTAGTTATAGTGTATTATTAGTAGATTAAATTCTTTCTATCATCATTCCGCCAAGAATTATAGGTCCACCAGTTGAATTGTAAATTTTCTCTGCTTTTTTTAATTTGTTTTGGCTCTCAGAATACATTTTGAAGATTAAGTCTCCTTCTTTTATTCGTGCCCCTTGTTTTTTGAAAATTTCAACACCAGAATGTTTTGAATGAGGACAACCAGTAGCTTTAGCTATTTGATTAATGATAGCGTTGTTTACGCCAGTAATGTGTCCTGATTTTGTGGCAAAAAATTCTTTAATATGAGGCCCTAATTTAACGTCTTCCGGTTTAATTTCAGGATTTCCACCCTGAACTCCAATAATTTTCTTCATTTTTTCAAATGCTTTTCCTGATCGTAATATTTCCTTTGCTAAATTTTGTCCCATTCCTTTTTGAGCTTTTCCTCCCATTTCAAGTAAAATACCTGCTAAATCTGTGGCTTTTTCAATTAAGGAATTTGGACCAACAGAATAGTCCATAAGTAAGGTTAATGCTTCTTTGGCTTCTAATCCCGGCCCAATCGCGTGACCAATAGGTTGGTGAGCAAGGGTTAAAGCGCACTCCGCTTGAATCCCAACATTTTTTGCAATTTCTTTAAATATATAAGCGAATTGTTTACCATCATCCGGTGTAATAAATTTTGTTCCCTCTCCAACTGGTATATCTAACACGAGTTTTTTAACTCCTAGAGATAATTTTTTGGTGATTATCGAGGGTATCATAAGACCTATAGGATCCATTCGTAAAGGGCGTTCAATTTCGATTAATATGTTATCCGCAGGTGATGTATTAAGAGCTCCACCCCAAATAATACAAGCGTTTTCTTTTGACACGATACTTTTCAATTTATCGGCTCCAAAACTAACCGGTGCTAAAACTTCCATAGAATCAGCAGTTCCAGAGGGGGAAGTTATAGCTCTGGTCGACGATTTAGGAATAGTTAAACCTGCAGCGGCAACAATTGGAACTATTATAAGTGTTACTTTATTCCCTGGCACTCCTCCTGTCGAATGCTTATCATATACTTCGGGACCAAAATTGAAAATGTCTCCACTTCTGGCTTCTGCATATGTTAATGATGTCATCTCTTCATGATCCATACCATTTATATAAACAGCTGTTATAAATGCTGCTAAATCTATTCTTGATAAAGATCCTGAGACTGCATCTGAGATAATACTATTAATTTCTTCAGTTGTTAGTTTATTTCCTTTTATTTTTTTCTGGATAAATTTAAAAGAATCTGGAGGATCGGCCGGTTTTACAGATAAAATTATGTCATTTTGAAGTGCAATTTTTTCTTTAATGATGTCTAAAAATATTCCAATTTCTCCAGGCTCTACAAGAGAATTAGAATAATCCACTTGTAAAATTGCAATCCAATATTTATCTTCAACATTTTTAGATTCTAAGTTTTTAATATATATACGGTCCCCAGCCTTTTGCCCTAATTTCTGAGCATCCTTAATATTTAAAACAACATCTTTAGTATTTCCCGTCTCAAAATTTATTGTTTTTACTTTTAGCTTCATAATTTTAAAAAGATATGTAATTAAATATTAATTAGATCATTTGAATAAATAAATTTACTTAAAATTTCTTTAAATTCCTCTTTTTGATGTCATTTACTATCATTTCTTATTTTTCCGATTATTTTATTTATTCATTTTAATAAAATTAATTAAAAACCATTAAATGATTAGAAATATGAATAAGTTCGAAAAGGCACAAAATGTCCTCCATGAAATAAATGGAGATGGTTGGTTAATAATATGCGTTGAAGATAGTGATATCAATTCTAGGTTTATGTTAGGCGTCGCATCTCACGCTCGACACTACATTTATATTGCCGCTGATGGAAATCATAAAGTAATCGCGGTTGAAATGGAAGCTCCTATGATCGCACGCTCTTTAAAGAACAAAGGAATCAAAGCTGAAGTGGTTTCCTATAGCTCAATGAGCGAATTAAGGACCTTACTAAGTTCGCTGATAAAAATGCCGCGTATAGCTTTAAATATCGGAGAGGATATTTTAAATCCGAATGGAACCGCATATGCTGACCAGATTCGTGCGGGAGATTTTTTCTCAATGAAAAAATTGGCGCCTCAAACAGAGTTTATATCAGCAGCACCCATAATTGATAGATTAAGGAGCGTTAAATCTTCAGAAGAATTAAAAGACTTACGAAATGTATGCAAAGCAACTTTAGAGTTATTGGAGACATTTCCAGACTGGGTTAAAGTTGGTATGACCGAAAACGAAGTAAAAGCGAAATTAGAATGCGAATATATGAAATTAGGGAAGCCTTCGTTTGCGGCAATAGTGGGTACTGGAGCTCATTCAGCAGATCCACATCATAATACTTCTATGAAGAAAATCGAGCCAGGTGTGTTATTAGTAGATACCGGATTACAAATAGACGAGATGTGTTCTGATATAACCTGGACTTTCTGGGTTGGAAAAAAACCTGTGAATGAATTTGTTGACGCATATAATGCACTCTTCGAATCGAAAGAAATTGCACATGAATTCTTTACTGATGGTACTCCAAATAATGTACCAGCCAAAAAGTGTCGCGAGTATTTAGCAGAAAAAGGATACGATCATGAGAAGTTGTTTTTCCATGGATACGGGCACTCGTTAGGTTTTGAGGCTCACGATATAGGTAGTAGGATGAGCTGGAAGGTACCTGATAATTTTAAGCTTAAAGAAAATATGGTATATACTAGTGAGCCAGGTCTATATTGGGTAGAAAAATGGGGAATAAGATTAGAAGATGATATTATTGTTGGTAAAGATAAATGTGAGAAAGTTACTTATAACTCAAAATCTCCCATACTAATTTAAACCTTATATTTTTCTATAGTTTGACAGAAAATGGAAATTCTTTTACTTCTTCTATTTTATTTTGGTCTGGATCCATAAATTTTATGTTTATTTTAATAATGTAATCTCCTGCTTCAAGTGGTTTAAGGTTAACCTCCCATTTTAAGTCCTCGTTAGTTCTTAATGAATAAATTTGTTTCTTCGTGGTACCTCTCATAATTTTTAACTTCTCAGGGAATTCGACATTAATATTTACATCTAACGCTTCTCCTTCACTCTTATTTTCAATCAAAATTTCTAAAGGAAAAGTTTGGTCAATAAGGGGAGGTCTTAGATTTTTAATTGATGTTAATAATGTAGCAGGAGGTGAAGTTAACTTTGGTATTATTGATTGAGTTTCATATATAAAGGTTAAATTTTTGTTTAGTTCACAAGTAATTAACAAAGGACCTATTATTGAATTATCAACTTGAAAATGCGGTTTAATTGCGAATTCTAAACGAGTCTCTTTACCAATATCAATAGCGAAAGGAACAGCTGGTTTTTTACTCGTAGTCAAATTATCTGTAAGGTTAACCGATATTTTATTTATGTTAAAATCGCGGAGTTCAAATTGATAGTACGGATCTTTTAAAATCTGTGGTAAACTTGATGTAATAAAATTGAGAGTTAGATTTATAGATTCATTAGTGGTATAAGTTTCTTTATCTAGTTCAAATGATGAATCTATCAACATTTTTAAATTTATTAATAGCAATACCATTTTTAATAACTTTATCTCAGCGTCTCTGAATTTGTAAAGTCCTATATTTTCTTTAATTTTTTCCACATATTTTACTTGATTGTCTCTTAGAGAAATCGTAATTTCAGAAACGAGCTTTATTAATGGATTTTCTTTGAAAAATTCTTTATCCACTTTTTTTTGAATTCTTTTTAAATAATCTAGTCCATCTTCGGGAACTCCTTTAAGAAATAAGCATAAATACGAAAGAACAGAAAAT
>JAEOTS010000171.1 GCA_016839745.1 Promethearchaeota archaeon | reverse complement strand
AATACTGAATCATATAAGCAAGTGGTAATCCAAACGGAAATTGTTCTACGGGAACAACTAGGCGAAGTAAAAAAGAGAGAAATCCTAATCCAAAAGCTAAGAGGAGTAAATAAATATATTTTGGGATGTGTAATTCCTTCGGGATGCGTTGCTGTATCGAATTTATTTTCGTTATCTGACGCCAAATAGTATAAACAACAGAAAAAATTAATAGAACAACGAGAAACCAAGTAATGGAAAAGTCTGTTAAAAATCCAACGAAATTATCTAGGGATTGAAAATTACTTAAATAATAGTCTATAAAAGAATTTTGGAACCTTGGGTAAGAGCTATATGGTAGAACTCCTCCAACAGCTAGGAGATAAGCAATAATAGGATTAAATACTAAAATATATAAAAGGATGGGAATGCCGAGACGAAGTAATCGTTCTTTCCAGAATCCCGGAACACTCTTTCGATCATAACTCTTGGGAGTAAAATAAGCACTCATCAAAAAGAATAATCCCATAGTAGAGGCCAGAAAAATCCCTCCAATTCCGGCTATCATATAAAGGATTGTAATTGTGATAACATCCGCAGGATTAGCTTCATTTAGCGTGGCGATATAATACCACGATCCTTCCCCTCCGTAGGAGACCCTAACATGTGTGAAAATCACGAGAACAGTGAATAAGACCTTAATATTATCAAGGAAGATGAGCCGTGTTTTTTTAGATTCTGCGTTCATATGAATACTTCACCTTTAAATAATCTTGTTTCATCATCATCTAATATAAAGGTGATCATTTTATTAGACTTAGAACTCTTAACTTCTCTAGGTGCTAAAAATTTTACTAAAAGAAAAAAATTAAAATATAAAATTTCTTTATGATAAAAATGTCGAAAGTAGAGGATTGCATTGAAGAATTTAATCAGGAACTTTTGAAACCGGCTTAGAAATCAGCTCCTTGGAATATAACCTAATGCATTTAAATAATATCATGACATTTATGTAAATATCCTAAAAAGAATTACCAGAAATCTAAAGAATAATTTAAGGAGGCAAATTAATGAAGTTGAGCGAAGAAGCTATCACCCGTATTAAAGAAAATTTTGGTTATAACGACGAGGAAATGGAATTATTCTTGGAAAACCCAAAAAATGAAGTTGTGTTATCCAAGATATTCGCTCTACAGAGTAAAGCAATAGTGATAGAGGTAATTGAGTCACATGGATGCGTAAGTCAGCATAAAGTTGGTGACAAGTTCTATTTTGAGGGGATAAATTTACTTACTAGAAAATGTCCCGAAAAGATGTGTATCTCTGCTTTAAGTGAAATGGATCGATTGGTTTGTGGAGTATTTGAGCTATTCATGGCGGGGGTTGATCCTAATGAAATGATATTTAATAGAGCCAGTTGCTGGGATGTAGGAGTAAGGTGTGGTGGATGGGGTAGAATTGTTATGGAGATCAGAGTAGAAAAGCGTAGAAAAGTCAAAAAAGAGCAAGTATTATAATTAAAAAAATATGCTCATCCTAAGAAAAAATAGAAATTTGACATTTTTTTTCGTCGTATTTTCGTGAAACAGAAGTTTCACGATGTGTAATTAATAATTTTTTTGACCGAAATAAATATTTCAAGATCATTCTTATTGATCAATTATAAAACTGAAAATTAAATTTTGTGGAGATGAGATTAATTGGATTATGAAGATATAATTTTTGATAAGAAAGATGGTATAGCTCGTATAACCATCAATCGACCCCAACGCTACAATGCTTGCACACAACGAACAGTCCATGAACTGATCGACGCATTTAATAGGTGTATGGATAACGAAATAGGTGTTGTTGTATTTACTGGCGCAGGAGAAAAAGCTTTTTGTACTGGTGGTGATCAAACCACTCGCGAGAAGGGAGGTTACAAAGGAGAATTCATGTTGCCTTTAGAGGTTGGCTGGCAGCATGTCACTCGTTTAATTCGCACTCTACCCAAACCAGTTATTGCTCGAGTAAATGGATATGCAATCGGAGGAGGACATGTATGGCATGTTGCATGTGATCTAAGCATTGCAGCAGAACACGCTCAACTTGGGCAAGCAGGACCACGCGTCGGGTCTTTTGATCCTGGATATGGAACAGGCGATTTAATGCGGGCTGTTGGAGTAAAACGAGCGAAAGAAATATGGTTTCTTTGTCGGAGATATACGGCTCAACAAGCGTTAGATATGGGTTTAGTAAATGCTGTTGTACCTTATGAAAAATTAGATGAAGAAATAGAAAAGTGGTGTCAAGAGATATTAGAAAGAAGTCCAATAGCGTTGAAAATGTTGAAGTTTGCGTTCTTGGCAGAATCAGATGGAACTCCCGGTATCACACAATTGGGTGTTGGGGGATTATCTCTTTATTATGGCACTGAAGAGGCGGTAGAAGGGAAAAACGCTTTTGTTGAAAAGCGTAAAGCAGATTTTATGAAATTTAGGAAGAAGTGATGGAGTTATGGAAATAAAAAATGTATGTGTAATAGGTGCTGGAGTCATGGGATCAGGAATTGCACAATTAGCAGCAACCCACGGATATCATGTAAATTTAGTTGACATAAACGAAGGATTATTGAAGAAGGCTAAAGTAAGTATTGATAAGAACTTGAATAGATTCTTTGTATCAAAGAATAAAATATCAAGTGAAGAAGCAGAGAATATTCTTAATAGAATCCGTTTAATTACTAACAGAGACGAAGCGATAAAGGGTGTTCAAATGGTAGTTGAAGCAGTTTATGAAGATATGGCTTTAAAACAACAATTATTATCTGATTTAGACGAGAAGTGCGATAAAGAAGTTATATTAGCTTCTAACACATCATCTTTGAGTATAACAGACATGGCGATGAAATCAAAAAGTCGAGAAAGAATCGTAGGTATTCACTTCTTTAACCCTGCTCCAGTTATGAAATTAATAGAATTAATTAAAGGAAAGAACACATCAGATGAAATTATGGATAGAGCTAAAAAGTTTTCCGAAAGTTTGAATAAAACCGTTGTAACTGTGAATGACTCTCCTGGATTTATTACAACTAGACTTATTTATGTTTTATGTAACGAGGCAATAAATATGAAGCAAGAAGGCATCGCGAGTACGGAAGATATAGATACTGCGGTTAAATTAGCTTTTAACTTTCCAATGGGCCCATTAGAACTATCTGATTTAGTGGGTAACGATATTTATCTTCACATAGGAGAATATTTATCCGAGAAATTAGGGCAATATTATCAGCCGAGTCCTTTATTAATTGAAATGGTAAAAGATAATCAGATTGGTCGAAAAACAAAAAAGGGATTCTATAATTACTAATATTTTTAAAAAAAGAATAAAAAAAAATTTAGATTTAGAAGTATCCATAATTACTGTAGTAGTGAACATTTCTCTTGGCGGCATCCGGGGAAACTAACTCTTCCAGATATTTTGCATTATACTTTCCTTTCTTCAGTAATTTCAATAGCGCTTTACTGACTGGTTTCTGTTCTTCCTGTGGTTTCGCTTCTTCAAGTAATTCGTGTTTAACAGGAACTTCTTCTAAAACTACTAATTCAAGTTTTAATTCTGGTTCCTCTTTCCTTACGAGCACTTGCTCCATATTATTTTCACCTCCTAATTTATAATTTTTATAAGTTTTTCAAACTAAATCGGAATTTTTCAGGATTTAAATTATAATATCCTGCTGATTGTTTCCATTTTTTAATCATTCTTTTCTTATCTATCTCTCTCGACTCCGGTATTTTGAAAGGGGTCTTGTTGAGTCCTGGTTCAGACTCCTCTTTAATACTTTCCTTTAAAGCTTGAGATAAAGTTTGTTCCAACTCAAAAATTATTATTTTTTTACTTTCTGTCAAATTTCGCCACCTCCCCCCGATTTTTTTTCGGGTTTTAGTTAAATAATATTGGGTTTTTGTTACATATTTAGTTTTCATTTGCGAACTTTGAATAGACTTTTGAATATTCAATAGACATTAACTTATAGACAGTAAGTTTGAATTATCTAGGAGGAAATAATGGTTTTTTTTTAGTTTAAAATTTTATCTATGGTTATGCCAACAAAAGAAGTAATATGTGAAAATTGTGGAGAAAATCCTAACGATCGACTCTATGATTGTTATGAATGTAGGAATCAAATATGCGATAATTGTGCAAACATTTGTAAACAATGTGACGAAAGTTTCTGTGATGGATGTTATCACGATCATAAAAAAGCTTGTAAATAAATGAAAGGAAGTTATATCGTAGTTATATATCTACCGGAAAATGTTTGTATACAAATAGGGGCATTGGGAGAAATTTTTTTTGATAAAGGGCATTACTTATACATAGGTTCTGCTATGGCAAAAAATGGTCCTAATACTTTAGAAAATAGAATTAAAAGACATATTTCTGAACAAAATAACAAAAAACTCTTTTGGCACATTGACTACTTATTAGCTAATAAAATTTCCTTAATAACCATTATATATTTAGTACCAACTATAGTCCGGCTGGAGTGTATTATTTCTAAAGAAATTTCAGAAGTTTCAGATAATCACATTAAAGATTTTGGTTCGAGTGATTGTAATTGCCCAAGTCATCTTTATTATTTCAAATATTTTCAGGGAATAGAAAATTTTTCTAATTAACTTTATTTCTATCAATTACTTTTAGTTCCATTACAATCCTTCCCCAACCACCACATTCTAATCCAATATCAGTACAGCCAACTCTTTTAAAACGCATTTCGTTTGGATCCGCTCCAACATACATCAATTCGATTGCTGAGTTAATCAATGTATCTAGAACCGATAAAGCGTACATACATATTCTTTTTGGGCTTAACTTCGTAAGTAAGTTCCCCGAACCATCAAAATAAATCTTATCTCCTATTTTATGCTGACTCATACATCCTTTCGATTCGATTACTTCAATGACTATGGTTTTCTTTAACAATGGTAACGATTTGGTAAGTATCTCGATATTTTTGGGGTTATCAAGAAAAATTTTTAACTCTTCATCGTTATACTCTAACCGCTCTTTTATATTATTTTTCATTTCTTCACTTAATTTCATAGAATTTCTTCTCCATTTTTAATATGAGTTTAGAAGCTTTTATGTAATAAAAATAGATGCTTCAAGAAATAATAAACTTATGGATAAAGCACAAATTAAAAAAATTTCAATCAATACTCCAGATCGTTTATATACTCTTTTGGGAAGCCAGAAAAATAGTTTTTTTCGTACCCAATCAACAATACGATGGAAGTAATACTTATCACCCCATTTAGATTCCGGATTTTTATTTCTTATTTTCTTTTGAATAGGTCGTAAAGTGAACCAATCCCAAAGATCCATGATATTGGCAAATAACATGCTTAACCAATAAGGAATAATAAAAATAATTATTGAGAATAAAGATACAGCATATATGATATAATGCCAAATAATCCAGAATTTATCTCCCTTTTGAACATCTGGCGTATGGTAGGTAATAACCGCAATACCATCAACAATTATATGAGATATAAATGCAAAAATAATTGTAAATATCAGATTCCAAGGAAAAATCAAAAAATTAAAGCATAGGATTTGAATAATTACTGCAACAAGGTTATGGGTTACGGTTTCCAATAAAATCTTCTACTTTCTGCTTTATTATATTGTATATAGTATTTTATTGAATTATCTCAAATTCTTAAAATTTTTTAACTTTGTAATAGTTTCTACAATAACAAATTCAATCTTAAAATTTTATAAGTGATAAGAAATGGGAATGTTAGACGGAAAGGTTGCCATAATTACTGGCGCGGGTCGAGGTTTAGGAAGAGAAGAAGCGTTATTAATGGCAAAAGAAGGATGTAATTTGGTAATAAATGATTTAGGTGCTGGATTTGATGGGAAGGGGGCAGAAGCTAAGGTAGCTGACCTTGTTGCTGAGGAATGTAGAAACTTAGGAGTTAAAGCAGTTGGTAACTACGATTCGGTTACTGATTTTAAAAAAACAAAAGCAATGATCGATCAAGCGGTTTCCGAATTTGGTAAATTAGATATTGTAGTGAATAACGCTGGTATCCTTAGAGACCGTATGCTTTTTAATATGTCTGAAGAAGAGTTTGATGATATAATTGCTGTGCATTTAAAGGGCACTTTTGGTATGACCCGTCATGCAGCTGCTTATTTTAGAGAAGCGGGAAAAGCTGATCCTAGTTTAAAAAATTTCGGAAGAGTAATCAATACTGCTTCTGATGCTGGATTATTAGGGAACATGGGCCAAACTAATTATGGGGCTGCAAAAGCAGGGATTGCCGCTTTTACCGTAATTGCTGCGATGGAACTAAAAAAATACGCCACAGTTAATTGTATTGTTCCAGTTGCTAGAACACGACTCACAACTGATGCAACTCCAACAATGGTTGAAGTAATGAATAAATTGGATGAATCTGGATTTGATGTGTTTGATCCTGCAAATGTTGCTCCTATGGTTGTATATTTAGCTTCAGATCACGCAAAGAAAATTTCGGGAGAAGTATTTCGTGTAGTCGCAGATAGGGTTTACATATTTCAAGGGTGGCATACACATAACCAAATTGATAATGCGGGTAAGCCTTTTACACCACAAATTCTAGCTGAAAGAGTTAAATCAGAATTGATGAAGGGTGCTCCAAGGAAAGAAACCTTAATGGATTCAATTGGTTCATTAGTTAAAATGTAGCTAAAATTTCTCTCAATTTTTTTTGTTTTTTTTATTTTTAATTAACACTCTAATTTATTGACGATCTCTTGGAATATTTGATAGATGATTAGTACTACTTTATCAAAATCTTTATCAGATAATTCTGTATTATTGTTTTTTAGAGTATTTAGTAGGTAATCTAACTTATTCAAGGCGATTTCAATACTTTCAGTTTTTTCATTTAAAGTTAGTTTCTTTAAATGACTTTTTAAAAAAATAATCTCGCTTAGAAGGAGATTCACTAACTTCTCTCTTCTTGGTTCAAATAAGTCAGGATACTGCCATTTTATTACTTTACTCATATCCATTCCACCATATTCATTATTCTTAATAAAAAAAGTAGAAAAGGATATTAATCTCTTAGAGAGTCCAATTTTTGTTTTTAAATGTCTCTAATTGAAAAGAAAAGAAAAAAGTTAGAACCTTTAAAAAATCTATTTCTTCAACCTATGATAAGGTGGTTTCAAACCTTCAGGAAGGGGAGATATATATGGGTTATCTTTATGAGTATGATCGTGTTCTTTACTGGCTTTCTCTACTAAATCTGGATTTCTCATAAAATCGAGGGCTGATATCGCTAATATTTTTGCTGCGGTTAGCATTCCCTTATGCCCAATACTCATTCCAGATGTTGCTACATTTTGCCATGAGTGCCCCGGAGAGCCCATAGCTTCACAAGCGGTCGTAAATTCTCCAAGAGGTACTTTCCAAGAAATGTCAGCTACATCTGTAGATCCTGGATCAACTTTACCTTTTCCAATTGGCGGGATTATTATTTTATTTAAAGGTTGGCTGAAAATCGCTTTTGCCATTTCCATCATTTCGGGAGGGATCAAGCGATAAAAACCTTCAAGGGAATCTTTTGGCATTGATTTTTTAAGTTCGTTTGCAAAGATTTTATCGTCTTTATTAAATCTTGGAGCGCCTACATTCCTCATTGAATTAGAAATTACATCAGAAACTACTTCGGTATACATTGTATTATACATACCACTTAAAAAGTCGATCTCCATCGTTGTTTCAGTCATTAGTGTTGCTCCTTTCGCTACATTTATAAGTCTGGTGTACAATTCTTCAACCTGGTGCCGTTCTGGAGCACGCACAAAATAGTACACTTCTGCTTCAGCGGGGACCACATTTGGAGCATCGCCCCCCTTAGTTATAACATAATGTAATCTCGCATCAGGAAGCATGTGTTCCCGCATAAAATTAGCTCCAATATTCATCAACTCAACAGCGTCTAATGCACTCCTTCCATTTTGAGGGTCTCCCGCAGCATGAGCAGTGCGTCCGTGAAATTTAAACACAACTGAATTCACGGCTAAAGAACTCATCAAATTTAACCTATTAAAGTTATCCGGATGCCATGTCATTGCTATATCCACATCATCGAACAATCCTTCTCGTATCATATATCCCTTTGAATTGAATGTTTCCTCAGCCGGACAACCATAAAAGCGAATATTTCCCTTGACATCACCTGTATCAATTGCTTCTTTAACCGCTAATGCTGCTCCTAACGATCCTACTCCTAAAAGATTATGACCACATCCATGCCCCGGTGCACCTTCAGTTAAAACCTCTCTAAAAGGTAGTGCTTTTTGACTAAGCCCTGGGAGCGCATCATATTCACCTAAAATCCCAATAACCGGTTTTCCTTTTCCATAATCCGCGTAAAAAGCAGTTGACATATCTGCAACGTTCGATTTTACTGAAAACCCAGCTTCATTTAAAGTTTTAATTAAGAGTTTTGACGATTTATATTCCTCTAGTCCTAATTCAGCGAATTCCCAAATTTGATCACTGATATCAATCAATAAATCTTGATTTGCTTTTACCCATTTGATAGCTTGTCTAACCATGATTTACCAAAATGTAGGTTTATTAATATTTTTTTATAAATAAGAAATTTCATCTTCTAAGTATAGTTAAAATTTCTATACTTAAATAATATTAAATCTTAAATATCAATAACAAGATTATTCTAATAATTCTAAATACATAAATTGAAATGAGTTGAATGAGTGAAGAAAGGATTCAGGAGGTTCTGGAAAGCCTTAAGTCGATAAAAGGAGTCCATGGGGCAGCAATTATCGAGAAATTCGGTTTGATTAAAGGTAGTGCCTTACCGGGTTGGGTTGATCCAGAAGCAGTTGCTGCTATGGTTACTCTTATTCTAAAAGCTTCTCAAAGAGCAACAAAAGAACTTGAGCAAGGGCAGTTTTATAACGCTATTATTGAAAGTGCTAAAGGAAGAATACTTTTTTCCGAGATTAAAGGAAGCATTTTAACAATAATTGCAACGACTGACGCAAAACTCGGTATTATTAATCTAAAATTAGGAGCTGCAGCAGATGTTCTTAGAGAGCATCTATAAGAAAAATAGCATTTTATCTACTTCTTAATTATTTTTTCAATAAACCCAAAATCAAATCTCTTGTTATCGCAGGATCGGCCTGCCCTTTTGTTTTTGCCATGACTCTCCCAATTAAAGCCTCTAATGCTTTTGGATTCTTAATATAATCTTTAACTATCTGTGGATTTTCTTCGATAACATCTCTACAATGCTTTTCAATGAGTTTTTCGTCAGAAAGTCGCGTTTTACCCCTCTCTTTAATAATTTGTGAAACAGATTTTCCCTGCATCATATCATCTACAAAACTCTTAGCAATTTTATTGGTGATTTTTCCTTCTCTTATATATTTGATTAAATCTTCTAAATGTTTAGGAGTAATTCTGGTTTTATCGATTGTTGTATTTTGCTCATTTAACCAACCAGAAATATTATTCATCAACCAGTTACAATATTGTTTATATTCTGAAGATCCAAAGGAGGGATCTGCGTTGGCACCTTCCTCGTAAAAGTCAGCGATGCGTTTATCTAAGACTAAATTTTCAGAGTCGAATTCAGATAGCATATATTCTCTACGAAGTCTCTGAGCTCTTTCATTTGGCATTTCTGGAAGGGCCTCTTTTACTCTCTGAATAAAATTTTCATCAATTTCAATTGGAACTAAATCTTGTTCAGGAAAATATCGATAATCCTCTTCAAATTCTTTTGATCGCAGTGATATTGTAATTTTTCTTTTATCGTCCCAATGTCTCGTCTCTTGGATTAATACTTTCCCCCGTTTGATTGCATTTTTCTGCCTTATAATTTCATGCCTTAACGCTCGTTCAACTTCTCTAAAACTATTAATATTTTTTACTTCGCTACGCTCGTGACCTTTTATAGATATGTTGGCATCAACTCTAACTGAACCCTCCATTTCCAGATTTGAAATCCCAGTATATTGAACAATGGATTTTAATTGTTTTAAAAATTCTCTCGCCTCCTCTGGTGAGCTAATTACAGGCTCAGTAACAGTTTCTATAAGACAAACACCTGAACGATTATAGTCTACTAATGTAAATGGCGAAGAGGCTATACTTCCCTTATGAACTAACCGCGCAGGATCCTCTTCGAGATGAATTCTGTTTAAAATGATGTCCTTTTTATGATTATTTAATCTAATCGTAATTTTACCACCATCAGCAAAAGCTTTCCCTCCCGCTTTATTGTATTGACTAATCTGAAACCCTTTAGGTAAGTCTGGATAGTGATAATTCTTTCTAAAAAACCAGAATTGATGGTTAATGTCGCACTCTAAAGCTAAAGCTAATCTAGTAGCAAAATCAATGGTTTTCTTATTTATTACTGGAAGGGATCCGGGTAAACCTAAACAAATAGGGCAAACGTAAGTGTTAGGCTCTGCACCACGATAATCATTACTACAACTGCAAAATAGTTTTGTTTTTAGATTCGTTAGTTGAATATGGACTTCTAATCCAATAATTACCTCATTGTCTTGATTACTCAGATTATCTACCTCCAGGTTTTAATGAGGGTTTTTTTCGAAAAATACCTAACTCTTGTTCAAGCTGATAACCAATATTGAGAATTCCTTTCTCATCAAAGTAATCTCCAATAATCTGAAAACCTATAGGTAAATTATTGGTATCAAACCCACAAGGGATTGAAAGTGCTGGTATTCCCGCTAAATTGATAGAGCAAGTTAAAATATCTTGTGTATACATTTCCAGAGGATCATCAATTAATGTTCCAACCTTAAATGCTGTTGAGGGCATAGTTGGACAGACAAGAGAATCACATTTCTTAAATGCTTCTACAAAATCATTTCTAATCAAGGATCTAGCTTTCAAAGCTTTAATGTAGAACATGTCATAATATCCTGCCGATAAGGCATATGTTCCTAAATAAATCCTTCTTCTTACTTCAGGACCAAAATTAGCTCCTCTTGTTCTACTGAACGCACTATAAACATCGCTGAAAAGATCCTCACTTACTTTTCCATACCTCAATCCGTCATATCTAGCTAAATTCGAGCTTGCTTCACACATACACAACAAATAATATGTAGCAATAGTATATTCTAGATGTGGAATTGAAACTTCGACTGTAGTGGCACCTAAACTTTCTAATTTCTCGATCGATTTGTATATAGAATTTTTGACTTCTTTCTCGATTCCTTCTCCAAAAAATTCTTTTGGAATTCCGAGTACCTTTTTTTCAATAGGTTTTTTTATTTCATTCGTGTATTTATCTACTTTAATCTCTACTGAAGTCGAATCAAGGGGATCCTTCCCAGAAATAACCTCAAGGATTAATGCTGAATCATATACACACTTTGTTATTGGGCCAATTTGATCTAGTGAATTAGCAAATGCCACCAACCCATATCTCGATACTCGACCATAAGTTGGTTTCAATCCCACAACTCCACAGAAAGCTGCAGGACATCTAATACTACCCCCAGTATCGCTACCTAAAGCAAAAATAGCTTGACCTGAAGCAACTGCTGCAGCAGATCCTCCACTTGATCCTCCAGGAACCCTTGTTAAATCCCATGGATTAAAGGTAGGCCCATAACAACTATTTTCTGTGGATCCTCCCATCGCAAATTCATCCATATTTGTATTTCCAACATGAATCGCATTTTCAATCTCGAGTAATCTTTCAATCACTGAAGCGTTAAAAGGAGGGCGATAATTTTGTAATATTTTTGAGCAACAAGTAGTAGGAAAATCTTTAATAGAAATAAGGTCTTTATTTGCTAAGGGTAAACCAAAAAGGCTTCCTATTTTTTTCCCTTTCTTTAAATTTTCACCATATTTTTTTGCTTTTTTTGAACTCTCTTCTTTATTGAGATTGACAAATGAGTGCAGTTGAGACTCAACTTCGTCTATTCTCTCGTAACATGATTCAAGAATTTCTTGTATCTTGATGTCTCTATCTTTAATCCTTTCGATTAATTCATGTCCCATGTATTCATAGAGCTTCATTGACACCAAATCTCTAAAAGAGAATCAATTAAAAACAGTTAATCCTTATTTTTTAAACATATAAATTCTGGAAAACTAAAAACTTTACCCATTTTTAATTCAATTCATTTTGCTATTTCCATCCTTAAAATTTAAATCCAAAACAATCTATTTTCTTTATTAATTTAGCAAAAAAAAACATAACACTAAAATGGAAGGTGATCTAAATAGTAATAATCAATTCTGAAGGGAAATTTGGCGAAAATTATTATCTAATAGACGGAATGACAATGGGAATGCCTAAATTTCTTTCAATTTACGTTATTGAAAACAAGGGTATGCGACTAATGATTGATGTTGGAGAAACATTAAAAGCTCGTAAAGTTATAAAAAAACTCAAAGATTTTGGGCTTTATCCTATTCATAAAATCGTATTAACTCACTCTCATTGGGATCATGCTCAAGGTATCTCAAAATTATATAATTCAATGAAAGATTTGGATGTAGAAGTTTTAGCTTCAGAAAATGCGGTAAAAAATTTAAAATATCCGGAAAAAATGATTAAAGGATTTGAGGGATTTGATGAGGTATATCCTTTTGAAGGAGAGATTACTCCGTTAAAAGAAGGTGACAAAATCGATATAAATGGATTAGAACTAGAAGTTCTAAATTTTTTTGGACATACCATGGATTCTATTGGTTTATTTGATAAGACAAATAAAAATTTATTCGCTGGAGATGCAGCAATAAATAGATTGGACCAAGATGCCTTTTTTGTTCCTCTAATGCCGCCTGATTTTCATGAACAAGAACTTCTTAAAACATTTAATAAATTACGAAATATGAGAAGCGAACTAAACTCAATCTCATTATCACATTTTGGAGTATGGAAAGATAAACACCTTGAACAAATATTAGACGAAATGGAAGATCTATACTTTAAAGTAAAGGGCTCCTTAATTGAATGGTATAACGAAAACCCATCAATTGACTTTATAACAAGTAAATATTGTAGAGCCTTAATACCAAATTCAAAATTTTGGAACGAGAAGTTTTTTACCTTTAACGTTGAAATGATGATAAACGGCTTAAAGCTAAGCGGATTATTAAAAGCAGAAACCGCTTAATATTAATCAAAAATTAGATTAAGGTGATTTTCTTATCATAGTTCTCGGGAAAGGAATTGCATCTTTAATATTATCTAAACCGCACATCCATTGAACAACACGCTCCACACCTAAACCGTAACCAGAATGAGGTACGCTTCCAAAACTTCTCAACGCAAAATACCAATTATAATTCTTAGGGTCTTCGCCATCTGCTTCTAATCGTTTTTTCATATCATCAACCAGTAAGCTCCTTTGGGATCCCCCAATAATTTCACAATATCCTTCTGGAGCTAAAGCGTCAAAACAAAGCGCTTCTCTTGGATTTTCCTCGCTTGGTGGTTTATAAAAACCCATAATCTCTGTAGGATAATGCGTAACGATCACTGGGGCTTTAAAGTGTTCAGCAATTTTAGCTTCTTCCATCGTTCTTAGGTCTTTACCCCATGGGACATTCATCTGGTATTCATTGTTAAGAATTTCTAATGCTTCCGCATATTTGATAGTAGGGTAATCTGCTTTTGCGTAATGTTCGAGTAATTTAATATCCCTTTCTAAAATTTCAAGTTCTTTCTTATTATTTTTTAAAACTTCTTGTACAATAAATCTAATTTCATCCTTAGCTATTTCAGTAAGCTCGTCGAGTGTCATCCAAGCGGCTTCCATCTCTGCCATCCAAAATTCTGCTAAATGCCTTGATGTTTTTGACTTCTCAGCTCGGAATGTTGGTCCCATATTATAAATCTTTCCTAGAGAAAAGATCCCTGCCTCAGCGTAAAGCTGCCAAGTTTGACTAAGATACATTATATCTTCAAAATATTTAACCTCAAAAAGTGTGGCGCCTCCTTCAGATTGGCTTGGTTGAAAAATTGGAGCGTCAAATTCGTAATAACCTCTACTTCTAAAAAATTCGTGAATTGCTCCGACCACCGTATGTCGGATTTTCAACACTGCGTTCAATTTTCTTGATCTTATCCATAGGTGCCTATTATCATATAAAAGCTCAGGTGATTGGTGTTCTGTAATTGGGAAAGGATCGGCAATTTGTATAATTTCCATCTCCGTTACAGAAACTTCAAATCCGGTCGGTGCTCTTTCATCTTCCTTTAAATCACCCGTAATCTTTACTGAAGATTCAATCGTCAATTTTTCAGCCTTTTCAAAAAGTTCAGCGTTTTTGCTTTTAGAAATCACGCACTGGATGATGTCAGACTCGTCTCTAAGCACAATGAATACGAACTTATTGCTTTTGCGTTCTCGATATACCCATCCTCTCAAATTTACAGTTTGAAGTTTGTTATTTATGGCTTCTTCAATTGTTATGTATTTTAATTCAGTCATAATACCCAATTAAATAAATATTGATGAAAATATATAGTTAATTTCTAATTAGAAAATTAACCCTTAAAAAGAATTATTTTTAGTTATAGCTTTTAAAACTGAAAATAAGTAGAAATAACGATAAAAAATTGGGGATTTTAAATAACAAATATTGCGGCAGCTATGGTGCAAGCCCATTCATCCTCGTCTCTCACTATAGCATGGGTAGTTATACTTTTAGTTTCTACTATTTTGCCACCCATTTTATATACTTCTTTTTTTTCATCATAATTT
>JAEOTS010000170.1 GCA_016839745.1 Promethearchaeota archaeon | reverse complement strand
GGATACGAATAAAATACTAAAGGACCAATTTTTTTATTAAAATATGATAAAGTTGTGAAGAATTCCATTAACCGAATCGCCATTATATTTATTGAATAATTACTTAAATTCTTTATTACAAATTAATCATTATTCATTTCTTGGATTATCCGCTCTCTACTGATTAATATTATAAAGGTGTATTTAAGCTTTCAAAGAAAATTATCGGTAAACTCTATAATTTACCGGTAAAGCTCGAACAATAGTCCCTTGTAAAAACCTTAAGAACTAATAAAGCCCTTATTACATACCTTAGAACATAAATAACTATTAAAATAAGTATTTAGTTAGATTTTAGTTTTGAAATAACTTCACGAACTTGTTGTATTCTATTTCTTAATCCTAATTGTTTATAAATTTCAAGAGCACTTTCTAAATTTTTAAGTGCCTTAGAAGTATCAGTCAACATAAGATAAATTGTTCCAATCCACCATAAAGTTCCAGCGATATTAGGTAATTCTTTTAATTGCCCAAATATGTCTAAACTTTCTTCAAAGTATTTTAATGCTTCCAAATGGTTCCCTTGTGCATTATAAACAGCCCCGATGTTGTTAAGACGAGTAGCTTTTCCGCTCAAATCCCCTAGTTGTTCGGCTATTTGGAGTGCCTCTTCATACTGCTTCAGTGCCTCTAGATAGTTCCCTTGTTTGTGATAAATCCTTCCGATGTTGTTAAGACGATTTCCTTTCCCGCTCAAATCTCCTAATTGCTCGTCTATTTGGAGCACCTCTTCGTATCGCTTCAATGCCTCTGGATAGTCCCCTTGTGCATCATATATCATCCCGATGTTGTTAAGAGAACCTGCTCTTATGCTCAAATCTCCTAATTGCTCGGCTATTTGAAGTGCCTCTTCGAATCGCTTTAATGCTTCTGAATAGTTTCCTTGTGTATAATGAATTGTTGCGATGTTGTTAAGGCGAGTAGCTTTTCCGCTCAAATCTCCTAATTGCTCGGCTATTTGGAGTGCCTCTTCGTATCGTTTCAATGCCTCTGGATAGTTCCCTTGTGCATCATAAATCAAACCGATGTTGCTAAGATTAGCAGCTTTTCTGCTCAAATCTCCTAATTGCTCGGCAATTTGGAATGCCTCTTCGTATCTTTTCAATGCCTCTGGATAGTTTCCTTGTGCATAATTAACTACTGCAATGTTATTAAGACATGTAGCTTTTCCACTCAATCCTCCTAATTGCTCGGCTATTTGGAGCGCCTTTTCGTATCGCTTCAATGCCTCTGGATAGTTCCCTTGTGCTCTAAAAATCTCACCGATGCTGTTAAGGCAAGTGGCTTTTCCGCTCAAACTGCCTAATTGTTCGGCTATTTGGAGTGCCTCTTCGTATCGCTTCAATGCCTCGGGATAGTTTCCTCGTACGCTGAAAATTCCACCGATGTTGGTAAGATATGTAGCTTTCCCGCTCAAATCTCCTAATTGCTCGGCTATTTGGAGTGCCTGTTCAAACTGCTTCAATGCTTCTGGATAATTCCCTCGTGCGCTGAAAATCCCACCTATGTTAGTAAGGCGAATTGCTTTCCCGCTCAAATCTCCTAATTGTTCATCTATTTGGAGTGCCTTTTCAAACCACTTCAATGCTTCTGGATAGTTCCCTTGTTCGTGATAAATACTTCCGATGTTGTTAAGACGATTAGCTTTCCCGCTCATTTTTCCTGATTGCTCGCCTATTTGAAGTGCCTCTTCGTATCGCTTCAATGCCTCTGAATAGTTCCCTTGTTTTCTGAAAATCTCACCAATGTTGTTAAGAGCAGAAGCTTCCCATAATTTATCTTTTAATCTTTTAGCAAGTTGAAGTATTTTTTTAGAACAATTCATCGCGTTGTCGTAAATGTCAAAATCGTAATATATTTTAGAAGGAATATAATATTTTATAATTCTACTTGGTAGATCTAAATTATTCTCAAGCCAATCATGAGCATCGATGGAGAATGTATCAGAGCTTATTTTTATTTGAGTGGGAATCAATTCTTTCACCATTCTCGTCGTATTGACATCCACTCGTAACACTCGTTTTGCATAGTTCATCTGTTTGATATCAACAAGAATCTGATCAATTTTCGTTAAATTTCCATTATTACCAATACTCTCCATTTCAATTTCATAAATTAATTCTTTCACTTCATCATCATGAATGTAATTAATCCAGATGATATCTTGAATATGTTGTAGGACTTTCAAAGTAGGAACGATATCAAAATCATCGCTTCCAGAATAGCCCATAACAATCAGAGTACGGTTATTTGAAATATTATCAAATAAAGGACCTTTAAATGGTTCTATTTGAAACACATTTTCTCCTTCCTTGCCCGAACCGAATGCTTGAATTGTGGCAACTAATGAATTTTTTGTAATTTCTTCTGTAATTATATTTTTAGTAGAACCGTGAATTTTATAAACTGTTTTCTTTCCTTTCTTGAAAAGTTTACTAGGATTGCTAAATTCTTCAAAATCCTGCTTAGTTATAACTGGAATAATTTCTTTTTTGGGGACTCCAGATTTAAGTAGAGCGTATTCTATCAGAAAATCAAAATTGGTAGTCATAACGAAATTACCTTTTTTGATCATATCAGCAAGAAAAAAATGCTGAATATTTGGTTTATCGCATTGTCCATAATAATCAATGATTTTCAATTTATTATCAAATCTATCACGAACAATTTCTACGAGTGCCTCGAAACGGAGCTGTTCTAACTTTTTAATTTTATTGATTTCTGATTCAGCACAAGTATAATCTATAATCGCATCCATCATGGTACGCGCTACGGGTAAACAAGATGGTGCATCAACCGAACACCCCGCACCCACCAGAAATGTTAATTTCGCGTCTGGGGTAAAAAGATCTCTGATAGTAAGATTTGTACGTTTCATTAGGATTTCTTAAATATATTATTTTAGTAATAACAGAATTAATAAAGTTTTATTTAACCTTCTTATAAAAAAAAATGAGGATGCTTTAAAATCATCAATAGAATCACACTCATTTAAAAATTTGCACACCTCTCCGCTCTAAAATCTTTATCGACTCTGGGAGAGTTGATAACTTATTATCCTTCAAATTAAGAAATGTGAGTGATGTAAGGTTTCCTATCGACTCTGGGAGATTCGTTAACTGATTACCATCCAGAGCCATACTTTGGAGTGATGTAATATCTCCTATTGACTCCGGGAGAGCCGATAATGCATTTCTTGGTAACCATAGTGTTTGAAGCGATTTAAGGTTGCCTATGGACTCTGGGAGAGTCGTTAGCTTATTAATGCCTAAATGTAGTACTTTGAGAGAGGACAAGTTTCCTATTGACTCCGGGAGAGCCGTTAACTGATTAAGGCCTGAATCTAGTTTTTTGAGAGAGGACAGGTTTCCTATTGACTCCGGGAGAACCGTTAACTTATTAAAGGTCAACGATAACTGTTCGAGCGAGGATAGGTTCCCTATTAACTCCGGGAGAACCGTTAACTTATTAACGCCTAAATATAATTCTTTGAGAGAGGACAGGGTTCCTATTGACTCCGGGAAATCAGTTAACTCATTATTACTCAAACTAAGATAGGTAAGCGATTTTAGGTTGCCTATTGATTCTGGGAGAGTCGATAATTGATTCTTACATAATCCTAAACCAATAATGTCACCATCCTTAATTTTAACTCCGAATGTGTCAGATTTAATTTCATCCACTTGATATTTTTTCCATTTTTTCCCAAATATTTCCTTCAAAACCTTAACTAGTTCTATATTATTTTTTTCCATTTTTCTTTCATTCCTGTTGGTTATTGTCAACAATCTTTTTTCCAGAGAGATGGTGAATTGTAAGACTTTCTAAACATTTTTTTTATTGGAATTAAACCTCACTATTAGACAGAATACAAGAAATTACTTGATTATTTGTATTTATTTATGATTTTCAACGCTTTTTTGGCTGTACTTTGATCTGGTGAGGTTTTCATTAAAACTTTATTGAAGGCTTCAAAGCCTTGAGTTAATCCATTCATAAGGTTTAATCTCAAACTCTCTCTTCCGTCTCTAAATCCGTCAACAGTTTTAATAGGGAGAATCTTCTTTGTATCAGCCATCATTTCTGCTCTTTTAGCTGGCCCAAAAGCGACATCTGCCTTTTCAAGCATGCGATCCAATTTTTTAAATTTCGATTCGTCAAACGGACTCCCACAATTGGATAAGTAGTGCATTGCATCAACATAGACCTCAATTTTATTTAAGATATCATTAGTGAGTGATTTTTTCCCCATCTTCATTCCTCTTTATTAATTTCATAATTTTTATACAATTTTAATAGATTTCTACTAATTTTTAATTAAGATTTTACTAATGATATAATTGATAAATTATATTTAACATTTTTGTAAAAGAAATAAGGTTTTTAATTTATTTTCCCATCCTTCGGACCCTTATACTTAAATATTTATATCCTCACTATTTTAAGAAAATAAGAAATTCGATAATGAAATTTTCCGATGAATTCTAAAAATCCTAAATATAATTATTATGAAAGAGATATTATTTTATCAATAAAAACTAAAATTTAATCTTTTAACTTGCTTTCGTAGCATTTACAACAAAAAAATAGAATTTCTATACTCCGAACTTTAAATTTTCCTAAATGATGAGGCGTTATCCAAAGTTTAACAAACTCTTTTAACGTAAGATTTAAACGCTTTTTCGCAAATTCAAACGTATTTGAAAAGTATATCTTATTGCCACAGAATTCGTTATAACACCTATGCGGAAATTTTTCTGTTAACAAAAAATTCAGATAATTAAATAATTCTTTTTGGCTTGAAATTCGATTATAATCCAACTTTAGCAGCAATTCGTCTAACTCCACTAACTTGCTAAAATAGACTCTGAATAACTCTTCGCAGTACCAATCATGGTATCTTTCGTTCGTTTCTGAAATTTCTGGCATTACTCAACATTAATGAAACAGGCCATACAAAAATATATTTCTGTCTAGTAACTAATCTTATTAATGAAATTGTCCTACCCTTTAAATAGAATATTTAACTATACTACAGAAATTCAATAATTAAAAACATAAAAATGTGATTTAAATTGCCAAAATGCCCATATTGTAAAGAGGAGCTTGAAATAAAACTCGAAATTAACCCAGGTCCTATCGATGACAAGTTTAAAAGTGATCTCATGAAAACTTACGAAAATTTCATAGAAATTCAAGCTGAGGTCGTCCCATTTGGGGGAAAGATGATGAAACGAATGGCACAATATAGTTTAAAATTTGTTAAACGGTATTTAGATAAAATT
>JAEOTS010000027.1 GCA_016839745.1 Promethearchaeota archaeon | reverse complement strand
AATTTTTTTAAATGCGATATAAGTATTAAAATAGATTATTTTTAATAAAATAAATTTTTTTTTATTTTTCTCGCGTAGTTCATAAGTTAGGTTAACAAATTAAAGAAAAATATAAATTTTATGCTACATTGACCCATAATTGAGATGATGTAAAAATGAGTGCTGCAAAAAATTTTAGATATTTGATACCAGATCGATTATTTAAAGAACTTACTCAGAAAGCTGCAGAGGTTTATCCAAATATCGAACACTATTGGATTTTTGCAGATCGTAAAGAAAACTTCGGAATTGTTAATAAATTTATTGTTAATCCAGATTTAAGAAAATCTAAAACTCACGTAAAACCACGGAGTTGGATGCGCTATAAAAAATCGAAGATCTATAATATGCGTAAGTTTAAGCAGGAACTTAATGTAGACATAGTCTGGCAAGCACATACACATCCTTCAGGAAACGACAAGCTGCATCAAATTGATAAAAGAATATTAAAATATCTCTCAAATGGAGTAATGATAATTATCATTCCTGAACTCCCCGAAAAGGAATTAGCAGGTCATTTAGTAGGTTGGTACTACGATAAACGTTATACAAAGAAACCACTGATTGAAAAGATGGTCTTTGAAATAATCCAAGAATGATTTTGAGTTTAGTTCATTTGGTTTTCATTTCTCTTTTTTCTTTTATTTTTTAAGGTTAAGTAAAGCTTTTATTGATACGTGCTCTGAACATTATAAAAACGTATGGTTTTAACTTTTACTAAATAATGAATTAAGGGATGTAATTATGGATGCTGAAGATCAAAATTTAGTTAAACCAGATGAAATTGAGATTAGAGATAAACGCTTCTTTCAAATAGATGTTTTAAAGGCAGTAATGATTTTTTTAGTAATATTTGACCATACAATTCCATGGGTTTTAAAAAATGATATGGGAGTGATATTTTGGGAACGAATCTCGATTCCTGTTTTTCTAGTGATTATGGGATTTAACATGGGCAGTTCATTCCAGAAAAGAGGAGAAATTACATTAAAAAAATTATATTCATGGAATTATTTTAAGAAACAATTTTGGCGGTATATCTATCCCTTTATTATACTCTATATTGTATCCTCACTAATTGGATATCTACTTCATGGTATTGGAGCTTTGAGTCAATATGAAGACCACTTCGCTCCAGAGCACCTATTTCTAGGTATATTACCTTTCTGGGGTCCAGGAAATTGGTATCTTCCGGTGATCTTTATAAGTATACTTATAATGCCTCTTTTATTCAGACTTTTTTTAGGGAGAAGGAGAATTTTAGCACTTATTCTATGTTATCTTATTGAACTTGCTACATATTTATATCTCTACATTGGATTTTATCAAGATCCTTTCACAAGTTGGCCTAATTATTTTGCGTGGCTATTCAATCGTGTTACAATATCGATAATTCCGTTTTCTATGTTGTCAGCCATTGGTCTGGGTTTGTGGTTTTCTAGAAACCCTAATATATTTGCAAAACAAAACATTCTTATCTGGATTCTTGCTCCTTTAAGTTTTATATATCTTATTGCTCATGGATTTTATGACTATCGAATCTTTTTTATGGCTGGAGATTATCATATGTTTATATTTCCTTATTCTGCATTTCTCGTTTTATTAGTAATCAAATTGCTGCCAAAGAGATGGGATAATTGGTTTAGTAAAGCTATTTCTACAATATCTAAATCTACTTATCACATCCTATTAACCCAGATATTGTATTTTTCGATTGTTTATTCGGTTTATGGAGATCATTACGGCGCAAGTATCTTAGGAATTAATTGGTCATATGATTTAACCATTTATTTGTACTTAATCATCAACTGGGTGATATGTATTCCGTGTGGAGTTTTCTGGTATTACGTTGATTTTAAGCTAAGAGATTATTATGTACTAAATAAAAAAAAAAAATCCCGCGAAATATAAAGTTAGGATAAAGAGAGTAACTGAAATCTTTTCTATTTTTTTTTCAGTTGTTTTATTTAAAAAGAAGGTCTAATTAGAATGAAAAAGTATTAAAATTTTAAATTTTTATATACAAAATATACCATTTGAAGATTATATTAACTCTAAGCAATCGTCGCTTAGCCTGGTAGAACGCTTAAGCGTGCCAAAAGCGCTGGATTGCTAATCCAGTGTCCAACGGATGCGAGGGTTCGAATCCCTCCGATTGCGTTTTTATAACCTTCAAAAAACAAGGGCCCATGGTCTAGTGGTTATGATTCAATTTTTAGAAATTGAATAATATACGTCTCGCTTACACCGAGAAGGTCGGGAGTTCGATCCTCCCTGGGCCCACCATTCTCTTTTATAAAAAAAATAATTTTTTAATTCTTTCAGGTCTAATTGCGCTTAATTTGCAATTTTTGAGGTGTTTCCCTATATCTGCAATAATTCCTGGAGCAGTAGTATTCTCTCTCAAAATTACAATGTTCTCCAAAAATCCATATCGTACTATTGAAGCTATATCTCTAAAATGTCCCCTTCTTACAAGAGCTTTTTTTAATTGGCCCTTTGTTTCACCGCTCATAAAAACACCTTCAAGATTCTCCTTAATTAATTTTTCATATATTTTTAGGGTTTTATTATCTAAAACGCCTTGAATTTGCTCTTTTTCTTTGTCGATTGAAGTAATTTTTACATGTACAGGAAATTGATCGATGAAGTCGTAGGCGCTAATTATTTGAGTTATTGGTACACCTCTACCTTTGCTCAATTGGGTTCTTAAATCGTAGAGATTGAGTAATACATCGACTTTTGGATTTAAAATTGCGCAATCTACAAAAATCCCAAATCCTACCTTCCCTACATCTACCATAACTCCCTTATATACATCGCCAATTTTAACTTTATCAAATTCAATGACGGTTCCTATTTTTTTTTTTAACATATTAGAAATAAAAACCTCTTCTGGACCAGCAATCAGAACTTCAAATCTGTTATCAAACTGTCTCAATTTTTTTATGCGAATTTTAGTGTTGGAAAAACTTTGAGCTAACTCGTTTAAGTATTTAAGGTATCTAATTGAGATTTCTTTTTTCTCGCTTTCCTTATGTACATTGTAAATTTTATCGTATAGGACTAGATTTTTTACCATTAATATTCGATTTAATCAGAGTTTTTAATTAATATTAATAATTTTTCTTGTAATCTAAAATTTCTCGTTATTTCCAATTATTTCAACAAATTTCACTCGTTTCGTTCTAAATAAATTTAAATTGTTGTAATTTTATGATTCATTAAATATAACCATAAGAATTTTATGATGGAAGCCATGGAACAACAACGTTTTGATTTTTTAGTGAGTGAATTACACGAATTTGAAGGTATGGAAGAAATTTTCGCATTGGATTCTACTGGACACATTCTTTTCAAATCCGAAGATTTTCAGTTATCAAGCGAAGAAGCTAAAGCAATTCTAAAAGCGTGGAAGGAAAAAGAATCGGCTTTAATGTTTCAGAACTCTAGATACGCGATTTTGAAAAATGACGAGATACAGTTAGCGGCCAAAAATATAGTAGGTGGAAAGGGTAATATTGTCGGTTCGATTACAAGAGGAGGGGACTATCTTATAGCTCATACCCGAGATGAAGGGTTAATAGTACTAGAGTGGTCGATTTTTATTAATAAAGTTGCCTGGTCCTAATATATTCGATTTAACTCTCTTCTATTTTTATTGAAATTTCTTTATTTCTTTTATTTAAGAGCAAAATCATGATTTGATAGAAAATGATGTCGTAAAATGATCAGAACTAATATTTTAATTTTATAAAAAGAATCCTTTTAAACCTACAAATATAATTATTCTTCATTATTTTAGAGATTAACAATGAAATTAAATAATTATATAAGTCAAGGATAATCTTCTTGCAGATATATTTCAGGAATGTTAAAATTGATACTAAATATAGAATATTGAGGATAAGTAAGATGAAAACTAAACTAAATAAGGTTTACTTGCTACTAATTTATGCAATTTTCCCTACAATTGCATCAATAGTCTACTGGATTGAAGAACCATATAGTTATCTAGGATCTATTGACATTACTCACAAAATTGGAAGTATACTTGGCATTTTTTCTTTTGTTTGGATGTGTTTTAATGTCATTATCATGGCAAAACATAAAATTATAGAAACCAATTTTAAATTGGATTGGTTACTTCATTTCCACACATGGATGGCCGCTATTGCATTAATACTCGGTTCTCTCCATTATCCATTAGTGCGTATCGGAGTAGAATTTGAGAATATTCAAATACGTTCAGGAACTTTTGGATGGGCTTCTCTCGTTATTGTGATGGCATTGGCAATAATCTTCATGTCCAATAGCCTAGTGAGGGCTAACATTATCAGAAAACTGAGAGCGTCAGCATTTAAGTGGAGATATAGATATAGTATCAATAAAATCCTCCACAATATTCCTATTGTAGGATTGGCTCTTATTCTTATCCATACAATATTATCGAATACATCAGCGACTTCGTTGTTCATGGCGGGTATATACTCCTTTTTCTTTAGCATTACATTTGTTGGATGGATTTTTCACAAGCTGATTCGTAGGTTTCGAGCAATAAAGGACCCTTATGTGTATCGTAAAAGTTCCTGGGATGATGTAAGCAAGGATGGTGTTTCAGAAAAGGATAGAAAGTGGGCATTAAAATTATTATGGCAAAACCCTTCGCTTTATCCATGTTTGCAATGTGGAATTTGCACATCTGAATGTCCTATTTCCAAGGTTACAATGGGAAATTATAACCCAAGAAGGAATGTGTTAGCCACTCTTTTAAGCTATAAAGATTTACTTCTAAAGGGGGACGATTTAGTAATCTGGGGTTGTACAGATTGTCACACGTGTGATGAAGTATGTCCACATAATATCGAACTAACAGGTTTATTCGCGTCTTTGAAGAACCAGAGTATTGTTTTAGGTAGAGGTCCAGACTATGTTATTGAACAAGCAAAAGCAGTTTTTAATAATGCAAAAGCTATCCCATCCCAACCCGCTATAGAGCGCAGACGAGAAGACTTAGGGTTACCTCCGGTTTCAGAGCCAAATATACATGAAATCCAAACATTGTTAAAGAATTTAGGAATAGATGAAAAATTAAAAGCGTGAGAGACCATCATAATTTGTAGCTTTTTCGCCTTGCAATAGTTTTATAAAATTATACTTCTTTTTTCTTGATTGAATTTGTAAATCGTATCTTAAATTTTAGATATTATCATAATAAAGGTTATAGTTTATTTAGACAAAATATAAATTTTATTGATAATTTGATTATTAAAATAGCAAAAAAATAATATGTAATAAAAATTAATTAAAAATTCTATTAGGAGAGAATTATGTTCCAGCAAGCAGGAAGGGGCTATGATATGGCTATAACTCAGTTTTCCCCTGAGGGTCGTCTTTTTCAGGTTGAGTACGCCATAGAAGCCGTGAGAAGAGGAACAACGGCTATTGTATGTAGAAATAGTAGTTCTGTTGTGTTTACTGTTGAGAAAAAAAGTTCCGAACTTCAAGAAGTTATTGGTTCTGAGAAGATTTTTAAAGTTGACGACCATATTGGTGTAGCCATTGCAGGCTTAACAGCAGACGCAAGAGTTTTAGTTGATAGAGCTCGCGTCCAAGCACAAGTAAATATTTTAAATTATGATGAAAAAATTTCTGTTAAAGATAGCACCCTTAATATTTGTGAATATCTTCAGCTTT
>JAEOTS010000169.1 GCA_016839745.1 Promethearchaeota archaeon | reverse complement strand
CCATACCAGCTTTATTACTTTGTCTTAGCTCTTATGGTATTTCTGGTTAACTAACCAACTAGCTTTAAAAAAATCAAACTTCACATAATTAAAATTATATTTTTCTATTTTTCCACCAATATGGGATTCCCAATTTGATTAAATTACCATGATCTAGAAATAAGATATGATCCTCCAAAATTGAAAACGCAAATCCTCCGAGATAATCTACCCATTGTTCATCGGGAGGAAGACCAAACCATCCAAATCTAAAAATCATTGTATGAAAATCATGAGTCACAAAAATATTAATACCACCTTCAGAAATGTTCTCTATTTGGCTCCAAATTTGTTCACCACTTCTTGTATAGAATGGTTGCGCTGGGGGCCATAGATCTGGTGAATAAACGCCTGCTAAATAACGAAGGATTACTTGGTAGTTTTTATAAGTGTTAAATTCATCTAAATACGATTGATTATTTATTCCAATACCATATAAGGCATTATATTCTCCAATGTAATCTCCCCTTCCGTTTACTTCTTTGAATCCTTGGCAGATTTTTTCAGCAGTCACCTTACATCGGCTACGAGGGCTATGAAATAATCGAATTGGTCTATCAATAGGTAAATTTTCACCAAAAATTTTAGCTATTTCTTTTCCTAACGGTGTTAGTTCCATATTTGCTCCTTTTAGATCACTCTCATTAACCAATTTTGGCTCGAATCTTTGCGAATGTCTCAATATTATAATAATCTTTGAATGAGCGGGAAATTTATCAAGACCTTCAATAATATTGCGCGCTTGTTCCGTCCAAGGATTTTCTTCCCAGATTTTGCTATTTAATTTTTTCGACATTTTTGAGCTCCAATTATTAATTAACTTGACAATTTCAATTACTTTGACAAGATGGGCAAAAAAATCCATGACGCCCTGAAATTTCAAAACGAGTTATATCACTATTGCAAATCGGGCATTGTTCTTCCTTTTTTCGGTGTGGTATTAAAAACTCGTTTGGGTAAGTGCTTAAATCGCCCTTTTTTTTGATTCCAAACTCCAAGACTTCTTTAATATTTGTATATAACTCTTTTACTTTACCTTCACTTAATGAATTAATATTAGTTTTTGGGTTTATCTTTGTTCTAAACAAAATCTCGTCTGAATAGATATTACCAACACCTGCGATAAAACTTTGGTTTAGTAGCGCGTTTTTAGCGATAGCGCTTCTTCTCTGCACAGCTTCTTGAAATTCTTCGAGGGTCATTTTGTAAGCGTCTGGTCCTAATTTTTTATATTCAATAAATTCCTCAATCGAGTTAGCAACAGACACTTTGCCAAACATTCTAATGGAGATATAGGCTAAATTAAAGCCGTTAGTGAAATGGAATATAACTTTACTGAATTTAGGGGGTTCTTCCTTGGTATCGTAATACTCCAAATCTCCACTCATCCCAAAGTGTAGTACAAGATATCCCGGTTTGAGATAGATTAGTAAATACTTTCCATGGCGAGTGGACGATTCAAATCGCTTACCATTTAACAATTGACTTAGATTAATCTCTTCCGTATTCAATATTCTATCATCAGTAACTTTAACCTCGGTAATCAATTGCTTTAGGGATGTCTTATCCAAGTATCTTTTGAAAGTCTCTACTTCTGGAAGTTCTGGCATGATTAAATTTTATTTATTTTTTTTTTGATTAAATTTTCAAGCATATTCTTTTTTCATATACTCAACAGATTCAAGAATTAAGTCTCTTAAAATCTTGATGTCAACATCTTTAAGTTTGTTAATGTATAAGCACGATTTTCCCGTTTTAAACTTCCCTAGATTGTCAAGAAGTAGTTCGTACCTTTCGAAACCCGACATGATGTATAAGGTTAAATTCTTCTTACGAGGTGAAAACCCAACTAAAGGCCAATCCCCTTCTCGACCGCTTGAGTATTTATAGTGATAGCTTCCAAAACCAACGATACTCTCACCCCACATTAGGGGTTTTTCCTGTGTAATCTCTTTCATTAATTCTAATATCTTAAAACTATCTTCTCTCTTGGTTGGATTCTCTACCTTCTTAAGAAATTGTTCTACGCTCTTCTTGGTTGGTTTTGTTTTTAACTCAGTCATAGAAATTATGGATGAAATATCCTATTAAAATGTTTTAATTATGGTGTATAATTTCTATTAAGATTTCAATCCGATCCGAGATCCAGATTCTTCTAATTTGTAGATTAATAATGAATCCTCAATCAGACTTTCCCAGCCATCCTCTTGTTTAAAACCATGTGCTGCGAGGAAATTTTTTGAAAACTGCATTTTTGCCTTATTTACAATTTCTTCAATAACGACTTTAAGAATGGTTTTGTCTTCAATTTGTATAAGTTTTCCTTGAATAGAAATGAAGAAATATGAGCTTAAATCAGGTTCAAACTTCTCAATTGAAACGCAGACATTTTTATTCTTGCTAATTATTTTCATTTTTTTCCCGTAATTTGTAAAATGAAAATAAAGTTGATCTTTAATATATACATATTGAAAAGGACAAATGTAGGGATATATATCTTCAATAAAAGCGATTCTACATATGTTTTCATTATTCAATACTGATATTATTTCTTTATCTGTCATTTGAGGTAATTTTATTATATCCATAATTAAATCTAACTTTATGTATTTTAATTAAGTTTCGAATAGTCTGAATATTAATTTATGTTATTAAAACGGTTATCATCTAATATTAATTTTAATGCTTTAATGGCACTTCTTTCCTTGTCTTTAATCTCCAGCATTATATCGAAATCAAATTTTTTAGTTTTTTCAAGGAATCTTGAGAAAAGCAAAATGTCGATTTCATCAGCATGACGGGGTTTACCTTTTAAAGGATGTTCTGAGCTATAATGAACTATGGGAAGACCATCATTAATTTTCCAAGTTCTCATTACCCTTTCAAATTCCTCTACCATTGATTTTTGAGTTTTATTACATTCATGATGATAAATATCAAAAACAATAGGTATTCCAGTTTCTTGATTTATTGATAGACAATCGTTTATATTGTAACTCTTATCATCGTTTTCAATAACATAACGTTTTCTTGTATTATTGTTGAGTTCATTATAACGTTTTATGAATCTCACCATACTTTTAACTTTATTCCCATAAACACCACCGATGTGGATTATTATCTTCGCACTTGCGTTTAAATTCATTGAATCTAATAGATTGGCGTGATATTCTAACTCTTTACTACTATTCTGATAAACTTGTTGACTATTTGAGTTAATAACTGTATATTGTCCTGGATGCATTGAAACTCTAATCTTATTTTTATTGATATAGTCACCTATCTCAATCAATTTCGATGAAAAATACTTTTGCCAATCAAAATTCATTATAGGATGAGAAGCGAAAGGAATTAAATCAGATGTAATTCTAAAAAAGTAAATCTTTTTGGCTACATTAAATTCTAAAATAGTACGAAGACAATCTAAATTCTTATCGATAGTCTCTTTAACTCTCTTCTCTGAATAATTTTTTAAACGAAATGTTCTACTACTTCTGCAGTCGATGCTTAAATTTATACAAGGATATCCTATCTTCATTAGCATTTCTAAGTTTTTTTAGTTATTAAAAACATGTTCTAAGATAAAAAAGTCTCTATTATAATTCTAATATATTTATCTGAGAACCGCTAAGTCAATAATTTAAAGCTTTAAAGATTCTTAAAAAATCTTGAAAAACTAAGCTATTCTTATAGAAATCGTTGTATTTCAATTGTATACCCATTAGGATCCTTAAAGAAAAAATGATAAATGTTGAATTTCTTATTCAATTTAGGGCTTTCTACGATTCTTAAACCTTTATTGATAAGATTATTATAAACCTTGTCAACATCCTCAGTAACTAAAGTAATTATTGGACTTTTATCATCGTGGATAACCGCTAAGTGCTCGCAAAATCCAATTTTACTTTGTTGGTTGATATTAAAGATTAAACAAATTTTTTGGTCTTTGTAAATAGTCAATCCTAGGATATTTTGATAGAAATTAGAGGTTTTCTTCAGATCATTGGTTCCTAGAAAAGTAATATATTCATTGAACATCATTAATTATTAACAATATTATTATAGATTTTTAAAAATTATTTTTTTTCTTTCTATTCTTTCAATCTGCTAGTTCATGAGTAGATTAAAATACTCGAGTGCAGTAATTATATATAACAAAATTCAATAAAAAAGTGAATTAATTTGAGCTATAAAAAATCAGTTTTAGTTTTTTCTATGCTAGTTTTAATGTCTATTGGATTAATATCACTCTCACATTCAAACGATTTCCCGAAATCGAGTGGTTCCACTCCGATGGAGGGTGTAGTAGTTGATGGTACGATTACAGAAGCTGAATGGAACGGTCATGACTGGAAAGTTCCTTTTTTCCTGGATATCGACGATGTTGGAAATCCCCCTGATACAGATGGTTTCAACTATATGTATTTAGGTGAGGATTTAACTAACCTTTATGTTGGATTAGATCTGTGCAGCGATAAAACAGGGGGTACTACCGGTGAATGGATTAGTATTTGGTTAAATACTAACAATCGGTCATTTTCAGGTTATATTGATTGGGAATCATACTATGATGATGGAATAGAATCTATAGTCTATGATGTGGAAAAAATTCAGGAAATGGAATTTCTATCGGATGGCTTAGATGTTACGCCGGCCCGTGTTAACGATGACTCTGAATATACCGCGATTTATGGAAACATTAATGGTAACACGACGCATCTGGAAGGTGTGGATGGAGTTTTCTTTAATATAACCGCGGAATATGTAGGGGGATATTATGTAAATAGGGTCGAATTCACTATAGACACTATTAAATGGTTTGATGGATTTTTTGAGGATATTTTAGTTGCTAATATTCAGTGGATAGAATTTCAAATTCACACTCAGGCGAATACTTCTATCTCGGAACACTTTCTGTATTTGGCTTATAGCGATGGATCGGTAGATCCAAGCGATCTCGATCAAGTCCAAAATCTTAGCACGACCGTTAGTTTGGAGATGCTTCAGTTTGATTACGGGGCTGGAAATCTCTCATTAAATCACGAAATGAAGTTTGTCCTTTATGCCAATGATACTTCTCCTTTCATGACGCAAATAGATAACCTTCTGTTAAGACCATACTATAATAACACAAATCATGTTGCAACGGTATCTTACCCTTATACATCTATAAACAATTTCGATATTGATTGGTCCTTTGGTCCAAGTGCCAATAACGCTTCGAACCATCGGATGTATGAATTCCGGATTCCTAAAAACGAACTAGAGCATTATGATCCTGACGAATCCTTAGGGATACAGGTCGGGGGTTATGGAACGATGGCATTTCCTAATACTAGCTGGTGGGTCTTTTCACAATCACCTGTCAACCTATTCCCACAATTAAGTAGCAGATATCTTTTTTACGATATGGAAGGGTGTGAGGCGCCTCCTGGTCCCCCCATTCCGGGATACAATATATATCTTTTGCTCAGTGTTATTGGGTTTGCTTCGATGGTGTTAATAAAAAGGAAATATCAAAATCTTTAATAACTTTTTTTTATTTTAAGTGTTTTTTGGTTTAAATTAAAATTACTGTGCTAATTCCTCTTTTATTTCAGCAACTAATTCTTCGCTATCTTCAGAATCAGTTAAGAATTCTATTTCATTAGGGGAGGTAACGCCTAATCCTAATTCGACAGCTCTTTTAATTTGATCTTGTTCAAAAATTGGACCGTTGGTAACTTCTGGCGTAGTTCCAAGAATTCGTAACAAAGCAACTCCCACAGCGTCAATAGCAATTTTATCTGTGCCTGCAACAAATACATTTGCTTCTACACGCGTACCTTCCATAGGTCCTCGATCCACAAATGTAACAACACCATCCATAACGATCAAGTCCGGGTTATAAACGCTATTAATCTCCGCTATCATTTCTCTTTGATATTTTGATGAGTGCAGCTCTGTCATGTTTTTTTTATTAACTATTCCTACTGCATTTTTTAAGGAAATGGTAAAATCTCCGCCGTACATATGAGTCTTCAAACAACAAGTCTCTACAATACATTCTGCCTCGTCGTAAATTTTAGCAAAAAGGAATCCATCTTTCCAGTGATTACCCTCGGGATTTTTAAGGATATAATCTTCATTTGATACACTAGTTAAATCTACCACTTGAAATCCTAAATCTTTTGCTAAAGCGTTTATACCTTTTTTCTCAAAAACTTTTGAAGTATTTGCTGGTCCAGCTCGCTCCGCAAGTGTAATCGATTCTGCACCCATTTCTTTTAGCCTTAGGATGAGTTGCTTTACAGTCTCCATTGAGCTTGAGGCGGGAGGAGGATCAGCAGTATTGAAATTTGGTTTAAAAATTACTTTTTTTCCCTTAACGGGGTTGATACCCAACAATTCTATCGACTTATTAACGCCATAGACGCGATCATCTGTCGAAACAACGGCTACTTTAGTCACTTTATCCACCTTGTATTAGGTAGCTAATTAGATGTATAAAAATAAATTTAACTGTTTAAAAAAATCAGTTTCTATTTAATATTTGAAAAAATCAAAATTCGATTAAGAAATTACTAACTTAATATTCGGTTGAGCTTATTTCCTAGAACTTCGGGAATTTCGCCTAAATACGAGTTAAAATCGCATATTAATAGATAAAGGTAAGGCTCAAATAGACCTTCAATAGTAGGTCCTACGTCTGATTTATAGATGTAAACCCAAATTTCCTCACCATCGAATGTAGATTGTCGATAGACCCAATTTAATGGTGGAATTTCGGGAATGTTTCCTATATTTCTTAATATCCCATGGACATCATCGAGCGAATATTTTTTGCTCAGAATCATAATAGGTGAAAGATCGAACGAGGTTATACAAATTTCACGTAAGCCATAAGTTTTCATTTCTTTAAGAAAATCGCTTCCTAAACGCTTTAATTGAGTTTTATGTTCGTTTACGCGGGATCTAGCATCAAAATCAGTTAAAATATTGTAGATTTTCTCTTCTTGGACTGGTAAGATTTCTATAGCCGATTCAAGAGGTATTTTATAGGAGAGAAGGATATCATAAATTAACTTTATTTTTGCGTAAACCGATTTGTGAAATAAAAACGATTCTGTTTGGCAAGTGACGAGAACATCACCTGAATAGTTACTTTTATCCTCTTGCATGTTAGCTTGTTCGTCGGAATTGAATTCAAGTATATGAATATTTTTCGACATGGCTCGAGCAAATTTAAATAGCGCTGACACTAACCCTGCATTTAAATCAAAAGAATCAGCAATTTCAAAATCGGATCGAGGTTTAACTTCCTCTTTTGTAAAGTCAAAAAATCTTAGGTACAGTTTTATCCCGTTTGGAGCATCTTTCACTTTTAAATGATAATAAGGGAATCCGTTGCTTGTTATAACTGAGAATGTATAGATCGTCAACGTTTAAGAAAAATTTGTCAATAAAAAATTTAATTTAATACAAATGTAATATAATTCTAAGTTTTTATAATATTTCGGTATCCGAAAATACTATTTTATGAATTAGGATCGAGAGCTTTTCTTTAGTCAATCCTTACGCCTTGCTTCTTGAGAGTCTTCTGAACCTTTGAAATGCTAACTTGCCTACAAGAAACTTTATCCTTAATAGAAATGGCAGCAGCTACTCCAGCTCCCTGACCTGTGACGGTACAACAACACATTTGGCGAGTTGCAGCGTGAGAAATTTTATCACCCGCAACGCAGCGACCTGCTACGAGGAGATTTTCTACCTTCTGCGGAACAATAATCCCATAAGGGACCTGAAAATATCTACCTGTTGTAGGCATGATTGCTATGCCATAGCCGTCTATGAATTCTGGACATATCCCGATGGAATCCTCGAAACGCGCCTCATTTCTTACATCGTATTCGGTGATCTCATATTCGCCAAAAATTTTTCTTGATTCTCTGGTACCCAACGATGCACCGATCGTTCTAAGCCTTGCTTTTTTAAAACCGGGAGTATACTTTTTTAACGCTTCAATCGCCCATTTAACTCGCTTTCTCCCTTCGATTTCTGCTTTCGTGAGGTCCCATACATCTGTAGGGTCTATACCTAACATGTGAATTCCATTGAAGGATGTGATTTCTCCCGCATCTGTATAATTGGTCCAAAAACTTTCAATGTTAACATCCTCAGGAATCTCACCAGCTTCTTTGGCCTTATTAAACGGTTCCACCAAGTAGGTGCTGAAAGAACTTTCTTCCTTACCAGAAGTATTGCCCCAGTCTCCTATACTACCAGGGTTTAGGTAGATATACATCAAGAACTTACCTATATTGATACCACTGGCACCGAAATTTACCGTTACCTCCATCAATTCGTTCTTCGGGCTTTTTCGAAATGGAACCCCTGAATGATACGCAATGTCGGCATCACCCGTAGCATCAATTATCCTTTTAGCTAAAATCGCTTGCCTTCCAGATTTACTTTCAGTAATGACACCTTTAATCGTGTTACCTTCTATAACCACATCAACAGCAGTACAATGGAGTATAGGT
>JAEOTS010000168.1 GCA_016839745.1 Promethearchaeota archaeon | reverse complement strand
TTAAAGATTTTATGAATAATTGAACTTATTAAATTAAAGAGTTTCGCTTTTAAAATATCAATATTTCTTTAAAATATATGAAAGAACTCATAAAATCAATTGAATCTTTAACCAAAAGTGATATCTCAAATACTATAGATATGCGTATTGACCAATTCTCCTCAGTATACAGATCGGGAATAGATGAAATATTTAAAGAACTATGTTTTTGTATTATGACGGCTAACTGTGGAGCTAAAAAATGCATAGAAGTACAACAAAGGATAAATAATGGTTTTTTAACAAATTCAGAAGAGGAGTTAAAAACAAATTTTAAAGAATTTGGCTATCGCTTTCCAAACATTAGAGCAAAGTACATTCTTGAAGCTAGATGTTATTTATCAGAGTTAGAGAGTAAATTAAATTCAAACATCGCTGAAACTGATTTAAGAAATTGGATTGTGAAAGTTATTAAAGGGTTAGGCTACAAAGAAGCAAGTCACTTTTTAAGAAATATCGGTTATAGAAATTTCGCGATTATAGACTTTCATATTATTGATCTTTTGGTGAAATACAATATCATTGAGAAACCTAAGACCTTAACTAAAAAGAAGTATTTGGAGATTGAATCTATTCTTAAAAAATTAGGAAATGAATTAAATCTTGATTTAGGCAAGTTAGATTTATATTTATGGTATTTGGAAACTAACGAAGTGCTAAAATAAAAGCTGCAATTACTTCTATAAATTACCTAAAGGTAAATCCAAATCCAAATCCACTTCAGCTGTTTTAAGTTTTTTCATGAATTCAATAGTTCCTAAGTCATTTACCATTAATTCTAGCAGATTTTCGTACAACGCTTCTATATTGTCTTGCCCTATATTAAAATACAAGTTTTCGGAAGTGAGAGTAATTTTTAGAATTTCATAAAGTCCTTGGATGCATTCTTTTATGTTCTCGAAGTTGTTAAGAGCCTTTTTAGTTGATTCGTATACAACATCTACATTTGTCATAGCTTATTCTTACACTATTTACTATTAACCTGTTAAATTAAGAAATAATTAGAAATTTAAAAATTGCTAGATAAATATTGAATTTCGTGACTTAAGAACAAATCTTTAAAATCTATTAAATTCATTTTTAAATAAGTGCTGCCATATCCTTACAATGCTTCGCGATTCTAATTAAGTCTTTAAAGATTTCCTTTTCCTCATAACCTAATTCGCTCATTAAGGAGCTTAAAGTATTTATATTGTACTTTATAGCATATTAATGTATAAAGGCCCGAAATCCAAATTATACTCAGGACCAAACTTCAAGAAATATCTAGCTTATTTTGGTTATTTTATTGGTTTTGTACTCATTATTTTTGCGATCAATGGTATACTCGAATCTTTTGGGATCCATGGTATATCATTACCTTTAATCGAATGGATCTTAACCATTCTCATTTTAATTTGGATTTTCATAACAGCAATTCAATTAATATCTTTCAAATTTTTTAATATTCCTGGCGTCTATTATAAGCGTACCAAATTCCCTGAAGCTTTGAAAATGATCGAAGATGCTATTCAAATATTAAATCGTCTTAACCTGAAGGATGAACCAATAACGGAAACTATTAAAGAAAACATAGCATTCTTGAAAAAGCAGTTAGAAAAAGAAGAATAGATTGAGTTTAGTTTGATGTTTTTTTTTGCTTTTCATGCTGTATATAGAAAAGGATGAAAAATATAAGTTTTAAAACGATTAGAAACTCATCAATTATCAAATTTCCAGCTTATTTTTGGAATAACTCAAGTATAAATAATTTTAATTTTTTAGATATATATTGCCTTTTAAAAGGAGATTAAAGAATTTTATTTTCAAACAATAACCATAATCCAAAAGTATGAAGAAACTAATTGATGCTGTAATTTACACCGATATTCACGATGAATTAGGACCAGATCCTATTCATTGGTTACCTTCAGATTTGCCAGAATCGATAAGAATGCTTGTTGCTATTAAATCTGTAACTATTCTCACAGGAGATCAAGGATCTGTGCCGGGTTCTTTATTAATAATTCCCTTCCCTTCGTTAAAACTAAAAGGATTAATAAGGTATATAGAAAGAGAAGACGAGAGCAAAAGAGGAGGATTTGCGCGATCAGCGATTACTTTTTTATTTAAAGAAGCAGACGATGTTGTCTTTTATAAATATATGAGCTATTTAAAGGCTCCTTTTGATGAAACAACAAGAAAAATCATAGAATTAGAAGAACAGAAAGTTGAGAGAGAAAGAATTTTTGAGGAGATCAATGTACTTAGAATTAGTGTAGGTCAATTATTAGACGATTTTCGCGCAAAAGAAGTTTCTTTCCCACCATCAAAAGAATTTCCCGAAATAATAGTAAGGGACGATAAGATCGTTGATTATCGGTTCAAACTCGTAGTAGTAGGAGATCCAGGTGTCGGAAAAACTTCAACAATTTTACGGTTTACTGATAACGCATTTCTAAGAACCTATGTTCCTACATTAGGAGTTAGTATTACTGAAAAAATCATACATGCTAATGGTAAAGCAATAGAAACAATATTATGGGACATCGCTGGCCAAAATAAGTTCCAAACGATGAGAAGACACTTTTACCAAGGTTCAGAGGCTATCTTACTTATTTTTGACTTGACAAACAGAATCTCCTTTAACAGTATTAAAAATTGGTACGAAGATGTAATAAAAAATATGGAAAAGCATCATTTAAAGATGATTGGATATATCTTCGGCAATAAAACTGATCTTACAGAAGTGCGTAAAGTTAAATTAGTTGAAGCTTTAGCATTAGCTAAGGAATTAAATCTTAAATATATAGAAACCTCCGCTATGACCGGAAAAAACGTAGAATATGCTTTCTACGACATAGCAGAATCTGTTATCAATTCAAGATTAGAAAAAAACTAACGGTTATAAATATGGATGTTGAAGAAGCAATATTTAAAAGGCGAACTATCAGACGATTTAAACAGGATCCTATTCCGAGCGAAATATTGAAGAAATTAATCAATTATGCTCGAATAGCACCTGCAGCTAGCAATATTCAAAGCGTTGAATATATTATTGTCGAGAGTCCCGCGATGAGAGAAAAAATGTTTTCATTAGTAAAATTTGCATCCTCACTTCCTGAAGACCAAAGAACGCCTGAAAGTGGAAGAGAACCAACAGCGTACATTGTTGTAATAATAAACACGGATATTAAGAAATCTTATTTTGATTATGATATAGGAGCTGCTGTTGAAAATATTTTGCTTGGTGCAGTCAGTTTTGGGTTAGGATGTTGTTGGATGGCCAATATAAAGGGAAGCAAAATCAGAAGTTTGCTTGAAGTTCCTGAAAAATACGAAATTAAACATGTAATTAGTTTAGGTTATCCGGACGAAACTTCCAAAATGGAACCTTTTGAGGGCTCTTACAAGTACTGGAAAGATGGAAACGATATGCATGTTCCTAAGCGAAAATTGGACGATGTAATCTTTAAGGTTTTATGAAAGTAAAATTTTGCCCCCAAAAAATTCTCTCTACCTATTAAAAAAGTCGAATTGACGATTTTAATAGATTAAAATAACCTAACCCCACCCGAGATTTTTATCTGTAATCTTGAACTTAATTAAAATGTCAAACTATCTTAATATTCTATTGTCGATATAAAATTTAAGCTTTATTCCCCAATTTTGAGGAAAAGTTCATAGAGTATTTAAAGGACCTCCCCAATCTTGGAGAAATGTTGTTAAAAACGTGAATTTTTGAGCTCAGTTCTTTAATTTAAAAGAAAATTTTTACAATTGCGAGGAAATATCTATAAATTAGAACCATAAATTTTTATATAATCACTATATTTTATTCTTTACAGATTTGACAATTTGACTAAAAATTGTGATTAATTAATTTTACATTAGAAAACAACTAATAAAGCATAAGCTGAAAATTGTATTTGATTATGGAAGATAACATCTCTCCCCAAAAACTTGAGATTGGAAAGATCCCTCGTTCAAAAGATAATGCTTTTAATCTAAGAGAATTATCGATGCGCGAATTTGAAGCATTTATGATTCTTCTGATGCATGAAGGAGAAGAACAATCAATTCTGAAAAAAATTATTGATTTAGAATTTGATCATAAAAGTCAAACTAAGGGGTATGATTACATTAATAATTTATGTAAAAAAGGATTTGCTTTTAAGAAGAAAACCACTGTAAACGGAAAACAAGTAATAAGAATCTATGTAAAGCCTACAATCCGGAAAAAATACGAAAAATTTATTCTTCCAACCGTAAGTAGCGTAAGCGAATCGTTAAATGACATTATTAAAGGTTATGTGGATGGTATTAAAGAGGAAGAGAAAATCCGTGAAAAATTTAAGGTATATACAGAAACCATTATTCTATCAATAAATGATTTAATAACAAATACACCCGTTAAAACTTTGAGTAGTCAGCGTTTTCAAAGAAAGATTTATGATACAATTTGGAAATATTATCGAGCTGAAATATTAAAATATGAAGTATTTTCGAAGTGAGGAATACCTTTAATTTTAAAAACAAATTCTTTATAATCCTAAAAGAGTTAACTTTAAAGTATACATATTTAAAATTATTATAGGCAAAATGCTACTCCAAGAAGTTCTTACTCAAAGAATAATCATCATTTTGCTTGTTCAAATTTGGCCTATTTTTTACTGCTCATATTTCGCTTATAAATTACTTAAACGAGCTAAAAGTAGATCGACTTTAACTCTGAGTAGCTTCTTTCTTTTAATTTCTCTCACATATTTCCTTGCTACTTTCTCAATTTTCTTTTTTGATACGCCCCTCGCATACTTTTTTTATATATTTGGGATATATTTTTTCGTTTTCAGCCATTGTTTTTTCATTATTTTTAGTTGGGTGCTTGTAAAACTTGATGAGAAATCTCCTTATTGGAAATTTCATTTAATTATTACCTTTTATGGTATCATTTCAACATTCGTTTTATTGATTGGGTTTTTCTTCGAAGGGATAAAGTATGATTCGAGTACCTCTTGGATACCTACTTATAGCTTGTCATTTCTCATCTTTGCTTGGGTTTTTTTAGTAATCTTTTTACTAATACCACAAATATACTATTCTTTTAAACTTTACAAAATATTTGAAGGAGCTAAACTAAGGCGCAGGATTAACATGTTTATAATTAGCGCATTCCTAGAACTTTCCGTGGTTTTTTCACTATTCTTATATAACACCTGGGTGGATAATGAGATTTTTAGGCTAATCTTCATTATGTTAGTGCCAGAAACTTCAACAATAGCCGCCTATTTACTCTATAAGAGTTTCGGTAAAGAGTTAGATTAAAAAACAAGTTAACTTTAAAGTATATATACTTAAAATAAACAAAATAGACACAATGCTACTTCAAACCATTTTTACTCAAAGAATTATCTTTGTATTAATTATTCAAATTTGGCCAATATTTTATTGCTCTTATTTCGCCTACAAATTGCTTAAGCGAGCTAAAAATAGGTCAATATATACCCTGAGTAGTTTCTTTATTTTATTTGCTCTCACAGATGTCCTTGCTAATCTTTCAATTTTGTTTCTATTTACTCCCATGGCATACTTCTTTTATATATTAGCAGTGTATTTTTTGTTTTTTGATCATTGCTTTTTTATTATTTTTAGTTGGGTGCTTGTAAAGCTTGACGAGAAATCTCCTAATTGGAAGTTTTCTTTAACCATTATTCTTTATGGAATCATATCTACTTATGTTTTCTGGATAGGGTTTTTCTTCAATGGGATATTATATAATTCGACTACAAATTGGGTACCTCGCTTTAGCTGGTTTTTTCTCATTTTCAGTTGGGCTTTTTTAGTAGCCTTTTTAATTATACCCCAAATTTATTTTTCATTTAAGCTTTTAAAAATATTTGAAGGAGTCATCCTAAAACGTAGGATTAAAATGTTTATAATTTGCACATTTATAGAACTCGTAGTGGTTTTTACATTCTTTTTATATCGTGTTTTGATTGATAATCCATTATTCGGGGCATTCTACATGTCGTTAGTGATTTTAGTCTCACCTATATCCGCATTTCTAATCTATAAAAGTTTTATAAAAGAGTTAAAATGAAAAAGATGATTACTCGTTCTCTTTTAGGTAATGATGAATTTTTAAATCTTAGTGTTATTTAAAATTAGAATTTAAATATTAAAAGCGTTAATTTTTAACTAATAGGTTAAAAAAATAAAAATGAGCCAAATTGCTACTTCAAAGCATTCTCACTCAAAGAATTATCTTTTTATTAATAGTTCAAGTATGGCCAATATTTTATGGCTCTTATTTTGCTTACAAATTACTGAAGAGAGCTAAAAATAGGTCAACTTATACTCTGAGTAGTCTCTTTATTTTGAATTCTATCACATATATCTTTGCTACCACTTCAATTTTTGTTCTGAATACTCCTTTCGCATACATTTCATATATAATTGGAATATATTTCTATGTTTTTTGCCATTGTTTTTTTGTTATTTTTAGTTGGGTGCTTGTTAAGCTCGATAAGAAATCAGCTTATTGGAAATTTCATCTAATCATTACATTTTATGGAGTCATATCAACTTATGTGTTTTTGATTGGATTTTACTTCAATGGGATAAAATATGATTCGAGTACAAACTGGATACCCACTTATAATTGGTTTTTTTCCATTTTTAGCTGGGTATTCTTGTTAATCTTTTTGCTTATACCCCAAATATATTATTCGTTAAAGCTATTAAAAGTATTTGAAGGCATTATCCTAAAACGTAGGATTAATATGTTTTTAGCTAGCGTATTTCTAGAACTCGGCGTAGTTTTTTCAGTATTCTTATATCATACTTTGGTTGACAACCAGATATACCGGACAATTGCTTCTCTGATAATGCCAGTAACTTCCACCATTGCCGCATATTTAATCTACAAGAGTTTCGGCAAGGAGTTAGAATGAAAACAAGGTTTATCGTTCTCTTTTGGCTTAGGATGTTTGAAGAACCTTTAAGGCGATTTCTGTTGAAACCATCCAATTTTTATAAAAACTATAAAAACTCTAAGATCTAAATTAAATTAATTCAAAAAAAAATGTTAACAGAAAAATGACAGATCCAAATGCTATAGAAAATAATCCTTTTAAGGAATTGGGAGAAATTCCAGAAAAAAAATATAAAGATGGATATACCATTGATTCAACATATATTACTGTAAGAGATGGCGTTAAAATAGCTGCTACCATTTGTCTCCCTAAAGGATTATATCCAAGCGCTAAAATTCCTACTGTAATAACTCAAACGAGATATTGGAGAGCGATGGAATTGCGAATTCCATTTAGATGGATTCTTGATAGTATGGTGCCAAACGCTCCGAGTCCAGAAGTTGTAACAAGTAGAGGGTACGCTCTCATTTACACCGATGTTAGAGGGACTGGAGCGTCATCAGGTTCAAGAATTACTCCTTTTTCTGAAGAGGAAGTTAAAGATGGTTACGATATTGTAAATTGGATTATCGCTCAACCTTGGTCCGATGGAAATGTTGTTTCTAAAGGTATTTCCTATACCGGAACTACCGCTGAGTTATTTGCGAGGAACCTTCATCCAGCCATAAAAGCTGTTATACCCGGACACGGATTTTGGGATCCATATACAGATGTAGCATTCCCAGGCGGATGTTTTGATCATGCATTTATTCAATTGTGGTCATTTCTCGGTAAAAACTTAGATTTGAATAACCCTAAAGTTTTTAGGCAGATAATGCCAGACGCTTGGCTCGTTGTAAAAGGTGTAGAACCAGTAGCAACAGATAAAGATTTAAAAATGTTGAACAAAGCAGTGGAAGAACATGGTTCTAATCAATATGTCTATGAGCATATGATCGAAGAACATTTTAGGGACGATCAAATACTAGATGGTTCCTCGTTTGATGATTTCAGTATTTTCGACCGAAAAGACGAGATCGAACGATCCAATTTACCAATTTTAGCTTGGTGCTCGTGGCTAGATTCTGGCTATGGAGACGCTATTATTCATAGGTTTATGAATATATCTAATCCCCATATTGCTATTTTAGGTGATTGGACTCACGGAGCACGCTTACCAGCAAACCAATTTTTTCCTAATCGAACTTCAGTTACTCCGACGCCTAAAGATAAAGTGAATGCTTGGATTAATTTCTTTGATAAATGCATATTTGGCGATGGAATACAAGGAAAAGTAATATATTATTACACATTAGTCGAAGAAAAGTGGAAAAAATCTAATGTTTGGCCTCCCGTAGGACATAATTATCAAAAATGGTATTTTTCCGAAAATTTTTCGTTAACAAGAGAGAAACCTGAGAGTGCTAGTGGAGACGATTCATATAGAATCAATTTTCGTGCTACAACAGGGAGAAATAATCGATGGTGGGCATTATTAGGGCTTCCAATAACATACGAGAACAGAGTTAAAGTCGACGAAAAATTATTATGCTATACTAGCGAACCACTTGAAGAAGACACTGAGATAACTGGGCAAATAGTAATATGTCTATATTTTGCTTCAACACATGAAGATGGAGCAATTTTTGCTTACTTTGAGGATGTGGACGAAAATGGGAAGATAACTTACGTAACTGACGGAGAATTTCGAGTGATACATAGAAAAATCTTGTCTGAAGATCCTCCATACAAGATTTTAATTCCATATCATAGTTATAAAAAAGAAGATTCTGCTCCTCTTATCCCCGGAGAAATAACAGAAGTTAAGTTCGGATTGCACGCAACATCGATTCTTATTAAAAAAGGGCACAGAATTAAAGTTGCTATAGCGGGCGCAGATAAAGATACCTTTCTACGATATCCATCTGAGGGAAAACCAACAATTAGGATTTCAAGAAATAATACTCATTCTTCTTATATTGATATTCCAATTATTAAAAATGAGAATAAATAGGTGATTAAAAATGGAAGAATTATTACCACATTTAAAAAGTATATTGAAGGAAACGATAGATATAGAGTTAGACGCGTCCAATTTTGTTATTTTAATTACTGTTAAAAAAGACATCGAGGGCATTATTGCTGAACCTGAAGAAATTATTACAATGTTAAATATGTATGGAGGCTTGAGTGAAGAAATCTCTATGGAAATAGATATTGACAATGAAACGCAAATTATTACTCTAAAATTTCAAGAAGAAGAGGACTTTCAAAAGATCGCAAAAATTCTCGAAACTATATGGGATAACGCAGTAGAATTGCTCGTTCAAGCTACTAATGGCGATTTTAGTCGTCTTAAAAATATTCCTAATATCGACGATTAATTTTATTTTTTTTATTTTGTGCTTATTTTACTTGAAAGAGAAGATTCAATTCGACCTAACCATTCATTCACTAGATAATTAAATAATTCTTCTTGCTCTAACTGTAGATTATGACTTGCTTGGTCTAATATCGCAAAGGTGGCAAAAGGGTATTTTTCTATCACATTCCAAGCGTCTCGATAGCCAACTGCTGAATCTTGTCTACCTAATAAAAAAAGCGAAGGTTTCTCGAACTTTCTTATTTTCTCATCTACATCAAACGAAAAGGGATAGCCTCGTTTGGCAAACTCGTTTAAGAAAGTAGTATTTGCAATATCTATTGCGGGTTGAATCTCCTCCTTATATCGCTTCGACATTTGTATATTCGGTTGAGCAATTAGTAAGTCTTTTTTTGGAAGAGAACGCTTGTTTTGTTCAGCTTTAATAACTGGGCAAATGAATAGTGCGCCTTCAACATATTTAGGATACTTATAAATAATACCCCGAGCTAAATAACTACCGTAGGATTCACTTACGATTAAAAATCTCTGCTTAGGGATTATTCTTTTTATAAATTCAATACACAAATCGAGCATTTGGTTTGAGTTCTTTATCCAAGATTCAGCTTTAGTTTTTCCCATTCCTGGTAAATCGAAATAGATACGTTTATAACCATTCCTTTTATTAAAAATAGGTTCCATGCATCCTTCAACTATACGATGATCGAGCGTAAATCCATGCAGATTTATAATTGGTAAGCCTTCGCCATAGGACTTATAATATATTGTTGCATTCTTAAGTTTACATTCCATTATTTATCGTCAAATTTAGTTAATTAAATTTTTGCTTCAAAGATGTGAAAAAATCTGACAAATCGATATTCCCTCCACTTATGATAGTACCAATTCTTTTATTTTTGATCAACGAAGGATCGATATTACCAGATAATAGTCCTGCTAAAGGGACTGCTCCGGAAGGTTCTACGACAATTTTCATACGCTCCCAATAAAATTTCATAGCGTCAATAATTTGTTCTTCAGTAACCGTAATAATATTGTCAACATATTTTTGGATTATCGGGAAAGTTAATTTTCCTACGGAGGTTCTCAACCCATCGGCTATAGTATTAAGGTTTTCTACAGGTACCCGTTTACCTAATTGATACGACCGAAATGCATCGTCAGCATTTTTGGGCTCAATACCAATAACTTTTACTCTTGGGTCTAGACCTTTTGCTGCTATCGAACACCCACTAATTAAACCACCACCTCCTATTGGAACAAGCAATAAATCAATAGGTTTTATGGAGCTCATCAACTCAAAAGCAGTCGTACCAGCACCAAAAATGACATCATAATCATCAAAAGGGTGTACTAACCTATACTCACGTTCTTGTATTAATTCTTCTGTCATTTTAGCACGATCACCTGGATTACTTCCGCATAAAATAACTTCTGCACCATATCCTCTTGTAGCTTGAATTTTCGTAGGAGTTGCGTTATTAGGCATAACGATTGTAGCTTTAATTTTCAAAATTGTTGCTACTAAAGCGACAGCTTGAGCAAAATTCCCTGATGAGTGCGCAATAATTCCTTTTTCCTTTTCTTCCGATGGTATACGGCTGATGCAGTTCCACGCACCCCTAAACTTAAACGATCCCGTACGCTGAAAATTTTCGCATTTTACAAGCACTCGTTTAGCTCCCGTAATCGAATCTAACGTTCTACTCGTCATTATAGGTGTGATATTTGCTACATGAGATAATATCTTATAAGCATTTTTGATGTTTTTAAAAATCTCAATCAACTCCTCAATTAAATGTAGTATAAAGATATCTGAAATAACCTTTTTTAACAGATTATTCTTGTTAGTATGAATAATATGCGTAATCTTAAAAAAAATGGCAAATTTTAGAAAGACTATCCTTAAATTATAATATATAATTAAGTATAATTGGAAAGAATACTAGAAATCTATAACTTTTGATTAAATAAATTTTTTTCTTTGCGTTAATCTATAACAATTGTTTCTGCTGTCGCAAATCTGTTTAAAGCAGCTGAATCAAGTTTAACCCCCCATCCAGAGCCCTTCGGAACTTTAGCAAAACCTTTGTTATAATCAATTGGGAACGTAATTAAATCATCCTTAAGCATTTCCTGCCCAAAAAGTTCCGTAGCATAATCAATAGAGTCGTATTTAGCAGTATGGAGATGGATATGCATAGCTGAGGCAATTCCTAATGGTTGATTATGTATTACTACGCCTAAACCCCGCATTTTTGCATATTCTATTGCGCTTAATGCATTAGTCACTCCTCCAGGTCTTTCAGAATTAATTCCTAAAACCCTTACAGCATTTAATTCTACTAAAGCGATAAAATCCCTCAAGGAAAAAAAACCTTCATGAGCCATTAAGGGTGTATCTACCTTTTTCTGTACATAAGCCATTCCTAAATAATCATTGGCTTTCACTGGTTGTTCTGCAAAGTCTATACCGTAAGGTTCTATTGCTTTAATAGCACGAATGGCGTTTTGAGGTGTATAGGCCTGATTATAATCTACACGTAAATGAACATCATTTCCTAAAGCATCTCGAATCGATTGGACTACCTCTTTATCTTTTTCAATACTCTTTCCAAGTTTTAATCTAAAAGTACGAAATCCTTTTTTATAGTATGACCGAACCAGCCCTTTCATTAACATTGGACTACCAATTGGAATTAAAGCTGATAATGGGATTTCCTCCGTCATTTTTCCGCCCATTAAATAACAAGCAGGTATTTCTTTAATAGTTCCAATAAGATCATATAAAGCCATATCTATTAATCCTTTCGAAACCTCATTACGAGCTAGATTAACATCCATTCGATAATTTATTCTTCTTATATTAAATGGGTTTTCACCTATGACATATTTTGCTAATACATTTTTAACTGTATCAATAATCTGATATGGAGATACTCCTGTTTCAGGTAACCAGACAAACGATTCACCTAATCCAATACTTCCATTATTACATTTTAATTGAATTATGACAAAATCTCCTCCTAGCCAAGCCTCTTCAGCAGCAATTGCCATACCAAGACCCCCCTCAGACTCTTTCATTGCTTTTATTACATAATCTTTGAATGGAACATGGAGAGGAGTTAGCTCAATACTTTCGATTTTATATCTCATTCGTTATACCCTTTTCAAAAAATCTATAGTTATTCAAAACAAATTATTAAGATAATAGAATTTAATTTTAATTATTTTCGAAAAAATTAAATGTCGATTTAGATAAAAATAATTTTTTCTGTCAAAAAGTAGAAAAACGAGGCGCTTCCTAGATATAGAAGCATTATACCAAAAGCCACCGAGATTAATATTAAAAAGTGCTGAGTTTTTACCTTTTCGAAGTAATAAAATGTACTTAAACCTAGTAGAACTTCAGGAATAATTATGTATACGGCTAGATGATCGAAAAACAGAGTGACATTTTGAGGGTACCACGATTGAAGCATCCACAATGTCTGTTCGGAGAATACAAAAATACCAAAAGCAAGTAATCCTACGACAAAATAGCTCTTAAAGCGGGAATAATTTTCTCTTATCTTCAGTCCAATAAAACAAAGTAAAAATAAAGGGATCGCCCATAATCCCGCCATGTATCCTGAAACAGGGCCAATTTTAAAAAGTCCATCCTCAGGAAAGACTAAAATGTTTAACTGAGCCGATAGGAACCAATCCGGCCATATTTGGAATAAACTTATTAAGAAAACAAAAACCCAAAGTTTTACCCATTCATTATATTTTCGGAACAATCCTACTAATGGAATTAACAAGTTATAACTAACTATAAGTATAAATAATTTAATCCCTATAGCAATTGGGATTGGTATCATTAAAACAGCGAAACATAAACCTGTGAAAATAAGGTGAACTATTATAAAATCTCTAGTCGTTTTTGTTGTATTATCGTTTTTCTCCATAATGATACTAATATTGAAATAATATTTATACTTTTAAAATACTTTAAATTATCAAAAAGTCTATTAAAAAAATAAGTGGTATTTATGGGAATAGATGTAAAAAAGTTAAGAGAAGACTTCAAAGAACCTTTCGACTTAGTTAATACTTCTGATGGCATTACATTATTTTTAAGGAAATGGGAATCGCAGAGTCCATCAAATAAGGCAATCCTCATCTTACATGGAATTACAGCTTATAGTGGACCATATGAGTTGTTTGCTGATGCAATCTCAAAAACAGGATTTACTGCAATCGGTTTAGATCTAAGAGGACATGGGTTATCTGACGGTATTAGAGGCGATTATCCAAGTAAAGAGAGGTTAATAAGCGATCTTGTTGAAACCATCTCGCATCTGAAGAAACAGTTCAGTACGCTAATATTATTTGGACATAGTTTAGGTGTTCTTACCGCATTATTAGCAAAATTGAATAGTGATGTAAAAATTGACGGTTTAATATTATTGAGTGCCGGTATAACTGTTAAACCAGGAGTATACAAAAGTCCTTCAGCTCTACAGAAATTAAAAATACTTTTTAGCTCAATTTTTCGACCTAGCAAACCTGTGATAAAATACTATCGAGAGGGCATTTTAGGCTTAGACGATCCGTTATTCAATTTTAAATACACATTACGATTTATAAGGCTAGTAGGTTTTAAAGATTTAGACCTTACAGAAGAGATAAAATGTCCCATACTTCTTGGTGTAGGAGAACACGATGAATTATTCTCTGTTGAATCGGCTCAATCGCTGCTCGACGAACTTCCTTGCAAAGATAAGAAGTTCTTTATAATGCCCGGTGCTAAGCATGCTGTGCAATTCACTGAAGAGAAATTTAAAGAAATCAAATCTTGGTTAAATACTAAATTTTAATCAATAAATTAGGGCAATCGAATAGCAGGATTTAGAATGAGAAATAAAATTAAAAAAGTTGGAATTATTGGAGCTGGTTTTACCGGAAAACAAATAGCTGCTCAAGCAGCTTTACACGATTTTATAGTAATTGTCTATGATATTAACCCAAATATTGTCGAAGACGCTAAAAAATATATCACGGGACGACTAAAACGAAAAAACCAATTAGATACAATTAAGAAGGTATCCTATTATTCAGATTTGAGAGATGCCCTTGAAGACGTTGACCTCGTAATTGAAGCAGTCCCAGAAGATTTAGGGTTAAAGAAGGAAGTTTTTTCGCAGATAGATAATTTTGCGCCTGTTCATACAATAATAGGGACAAATAGTTCTTCCTATCCCGTGTCAAAGATTGAATCTGCAGTTAAAAGAAAGGACAAAGTTTTAAATTTACATTTTTATCCACCTATTCCAACACGCCCAATGGTAGATATCATGCGTGGGACCGGTACAAGTGACGAAACATTTGAAACGGGTAAAAATTGGATAAAAAATATAGGATGCGAACCTATCGTTGTTAAAAAGGAATGTCTGGGTTTTGTGTTTAATAGAATCTGGCATTCTGCGAGAAAAGAGGCTTTAAATATGTGGGACAAAGGATACGCTGACATAGAGACTATTGACACAGCATGGAAGATTTTTACAGGTATGAAAATGGGTCCTTTTGTCTTAATGGACGGAATTGGATTAGATACTGTATATGCTGTACAAATGTCTTATTTCGAAGAAAGTGGAGATCCTCGCGATAAACCACCAGATGCTCTCAAACAAATGGTAGAAAATGGAGATCTTGGTATGAAAACTGGAAAAGGATTCTACACTTGGAAAAAAAAGAAGAAGTCTTAATGTTTGTCCATTTAAAAGTAAGATTAAGTTCTGTTAGAAATAAAACCAATAATAAGTTGAAGAAAATGAAACCGAATTTATTAACAGATAAAAAGGTTATAATTACTGCCGCAATTACAGGCGGAATTCATGGTAAATGGGCTAATCCTTCATTACCCTTAACTGCTGAGGAGCAGGCTCAGGCTGCCTTAGAATGTTATGAAGCGGGTGCTTCGATCGTTCATATACATGTTCGTGGTGATGATGGTCAGAATACTCCTGATTTGAATTATTACAATAAAACTGTTAAATTGATTGGCGATAAGTGTCCGATGATAAGACAAATTGGGAATGGTATTGGTGCACGAGTCATTGAACATAAGTTCATAACTAAATCTGGTAAAAAAAGAATGACCACTGAAATTATCCAACCATCCTTAGAAGAACGACTTAATCTATTAAATATTGACCCTAAACCCGAGATGCACACCATTAACGCTGGTTCATTTGAATTTAGAACGCCATATGGTGGTGATATGTTTATGAATCCTCAAGATTTCAATCGTAAATACATCAAAAGGTGCAATAAAAAGGGTTTTGGGATAGAAATCGAAGTATATGATTCAAGCCACATTACTAATGTTTTAGAATTTGTCGAGACAGGATTATTAAAACCTCCATTACACTTCAGTATAGTTTTAGGCATAAAAGGAGGAGCTGAAGCGGAGCCAGCTAATTTAATGCATATGGTGGATCAGTTACCCGAAGCTTCGACATGGCAAGTCGTTACGGTTGGTAAATTTAATTTGCGAACGACTGTAATGGCTATGAGTATGGGAGGAAATATAAGAACCGGTTTAGAAGATACTATTTATTATCGAAAAGGAGAACTTGCTGAAAGTAACGCCCAACTAGTAAAGAGGATGGTCAGGATTGCTAATGAAATTGATAGAGAAGTTGCAACTGTTGATGAAGCTAAAGAAATCTTAGGAATTAAGATATAGACTAATTAATATATTGTTTATACTAATTTTCATAAATAAAAAAAAGAGAAAGTAGAATAATTATTTTAATTCTGGATGTTTTTGTAATTCTTCTCTCATTTTTTCAAGTCTCTCTCCATGTAAACCGTAAGATTTAAAGAAAAGAATAGCTCCTACGAGTGCGATTGAGGGAAACAGAAAAATTAATGCTTTTAAGCCAATATCTCTCAAAAAGAGTAAGTCTGGGTCGGTAATAATAGGAACATAATCACTCCAACCAGTTCCGGAGAATATTATAGCTATAGTAGTAATACCAAGAATCGTTGAAAACCGGTGGATAAATGCGTTAACGCCGTAATAACTCGCTGCTCTCTTTACACCAAACTTAAGGGCATCTTCTTCTATAACATCAGCATGAATTAAATCAATAAAAAATAATGCTGATGAGAGCCCAAAACCAATGGTAAAAAATATAACCATTGATAAAATTCGACTTACTTCATTATTTGATAAGAAAATTAATGGGAACAAGGTTATTATCCAGATTCCTAAACCTCCCATCAATCCTTTCCGAGTTCCTACTTTAGCTCTAATTCTACTTTGTATTGGCATAAATACTGCAGCCGAAAGTAATGCTATCATCAATGTAATACCAATCATAAGAGATCCTTCGACATGCCCAAGAATATAGATTGCGAATAAAGGAAACACAGTTAATAAAATATTAAAACAATACCAGATGAGCATGTTTCCTAATGTGAATTTTATGAAAGTTCTATTTGTAAAGGTTGTCTTCAATGATTTAATAAAAGACGGTCGTTTTTCAAATACAGTCTTATCTTCGTCTTTCTCTTTAACAGATAAGAACACAAATAATACTGCCATTATTAATACAATCACAAACAGAATTAACCCTGCTGTTATATACATCGATCTAATACTAGCGACTTCTGTTAGGTATCCTGGATCGCCCTCACCAAGTGTCGGAGCTAAAGGAGATATTATAAATGTAGGAACTAAAGAAGCAAGAATTACAGCAATCATTGTAAAACTCTTTAAGAACACATTAATTGCTGCTCTGTCTTTTTCAACTGGAAACATCTCAGGAAAAACTGCATTAGTATTAACTGAAAACATTGTATAAAAGAATTCAAAAGTAAATATTATAAGAATAAAGTAAATAAACTCAAAACCAGCAGGAACTGTATATAATAGCACCATCATTAAAGATAATGGAATAAACGAGATAATTAAATAGAACTTCCGTTTTCCTAACTTACCTTTTTGTTTGGTTCTTTCACTCAATGCACCTAAGAGGGGGTCGTTAACCATATTCCATACCCCCCATAGAATAAATCCAATCCACATCTCAAACATACTTAGTCCTACTACTGCAAAATAAAAAGTAAAAACATATATGGTAAATGCTTGATAGGTCATTTGATCTGGAAAGCTACTCGTAGCAAATAATGCTTTTTCTTTAAAAGATAATTTTCTTTCAGTCATTTTTTTAGATAAATTCCATATAAATTGTAATTAAAATTGATCACATTATATTTTATTTAAAATTATGCTTGAAGATATGAAGTAAGGTTTTTATGAAATATGAAATAAATGTTTTAAAACAAGGAATTAATATTTATATTGCATACATAAAAATACTAATTTAAGAAATAGAGAAGAAAAACAATGAAAATTATTGATATTGAAGGCATTGGAGAGAAATATGCAAAAACATTAGGAAAAGCTTCCGTTGAAAATGTAGAAGACTTAATACCTTTAAAATGGAGAGAAATTAAAGACTTGGCAAATACCACGAGTATTTCTTTAAAATTAATTGAAAAATGGCAAGATCAAGCGGAGTTAATGACAATTAAAGGTATTGGACCTGAATATTCAGAAGTTTTAAATAAAGTAGGTATTGATTCTACGCAAGAACTTGCTTATCGTAATCCTAAAAATACATTAGAGAGTATTGTTGAGTTTGACAAGAAGCAACCGGATGTTATTAGAAAAATTCCAAAAGTTGAAGATGTTGAAGGTTGGATCAAGGAAGCACAAGATATAAACAATGTGAAGAAAACTAAAACAACCCCAAAGGAAACCCCGATTATCGACCTCGAGGGAATCGGTGTTAAATACGGGAAGACTTTGGAAAAAGCAGGATTTCTTGATGTTGAGAGTTTAATAGGATTAGACAGAAAAGCGATTAAAAATTTAGCTAAAAAAACAAAGATATCAGAAAAATTAATAGATAAATGGGCAGAACACGCTGATTTGATGAGAATTGATGGTATAGGTCCTGAATACGCTGAGGTTATTAATGAAATCGGAATCGATTCAGTTAAAGAATTAGCTCAACGTAATCCTAATAACACTCTAGATCGCATCGGGAAACTGGATAAAGAAAAACCTGATGTGTTTAGAAAACCTCCAACATTAAAAATGATTGAAGATTGGATTGAGGAAGCGAAAAAAATTAAATAATTAATTCTATTACATTTTTCTTTTTTTGAATAATTTTTTTTAAAAAAATTCTGAAGAAAACTTTTTTTAATTTAAATTAAAAAGCAAATAAAAATTTAATTTTCAAGCTTATTTCTTTTCAGGTATAATGTTAACGCGCCGATAAGGCCCATTAATTAAGGAGATCGCATTTTCAGGGCACAAGTATGCACACACACCACATCCAACGCATTCGTCTCCTACTCTTTCTGCTTTTCCCTGATCGTTTAGTTCAAGTACCTGATTAAAACATTTTTCAACACATGTGCCACACCCTATACATAAATCTTGATCGATGTCTACTAAATAATTAGAAATGTTAACGTTAGGATACATTACAGATACTTTACTAGTTGAACAGCAACAGCTGCAGCAATTGCAAATTGCTACTTCATCTTTACTTAAATCTGAATTAAGATGATAAACCTTATGAACTAACCCCGCATCTTCAATGTCTTTTATAATTTTTAACGCTTCTTGTTTAGAAATAAGTCTAGTGAAGCCATGTTTAGTCGTATGTCTTGCGCTTTTACCTAAAGTGAAACAACTTTCTCCAGGAGGATTTTGTTGACATGTGTGTCCCAAGAATTCTTCTTTTTGTCGACAATAGCATTGACCAACAGCTATGTCATCAAATTTTTCAATTATTTCTCTAATATCTTCTGCTGTTACAATCTGTTCTTCAGGTACTTCTAGATCTTCATCAACTATTATTTTAATTTCTTCCCCAGTCTCTTTATTTTTTCTAATAGGAACGGTTCGATCTTGCGCTGGCATATTTTTCACCATATTAGGAAGATTATCGTAATCTTTTTGAGCTATGGCGCCCAATTCTTTTTCAGATTCGTAGAATAAACGCGCGAGTTCTATAAATTCATCAGTTTTTTCTAATTTTTTCATGAAAGTATATTCAAACTGGCGGAATATAGGCGCCAATCGAAAGACCACTACGCCATGACGATTAGGTTGATCAAACATTACACCTTTTTTTGCAAGCTGGTCAACTTTTTCCAAAATTTCTTTTTCAGAATAAGAATTCTCGCAATATCTTGCGATGCTCTCTTTTAACTGTTCCATTGTTTGAGAGATATTTGTTTTAAATGCCTTTAAAAAGTCTAAATTCTCTTCCGATATCGAGTATTTTAGAATTTCTATAACACTATCGGTAAGAATATACGGACCAGCCTTATTTAATATGTTACCAATTTCTTTATATTTTGCATCAGTTTCATTCGACATTTTTTTTATCACGGAAGTTGATTTCAATGATATTAAATGGCTTAATTAAAAATAATAAAAGAAACTTTAGGTTGCATCGTTTTTTATTCTAACTTTTTAGCGTTTTTTAAATGTCGATCTTTTTAGAAATAAAAGCTCTAATATCACAAAATATTATTTAATACAAAAAAAATAGTAATTTAAAAAAATGTCAGATATAAATCTAGAAGTATTATATTTCGAGAACGGAGGACCACAAAATACAGATAAAGCTTTGGAGATCGCGAAAAAATCTGCTGAAAAATTTGGGATAAAGGAAATTGTAATCGCTAGTACAACCGGTATGACTGCTCAAAAGGCTAAAAACATTTTTGATCTTAAAAAGTATAAGCTGATAATTGTTACTCATTCATATTATTTTGGTGGAACAGATAAAAGACAAGAATTTCCTGAGGAATTAATAGAAGATTTGAGGAAGGAAGGCTTAATCGTATTTTCCGCAACACACGCATTTGGTTCAGTAGAAAGAAGTCTTCGGATGTCTTTAAAACAATGGGCGCCAGTAGAGATAATGGCTAAATATCTTAGGACAAATTTTAGCCAAGGTACAAAAGTTTGTATGGAGATTGCAACCATGGTTGCTGATGCGGGACTAATCTCAAATCTTGATGATGATATCATTTGTGTTGGTGGAACTGGGAGAGGAGCAGACACAGTGTGCCTAATTAAACCAAATACTACGAGTTTATTTCATCAGTTAAGAGTTAAAGCTATACTAGCAAAACCGTTATAAACAAAAGAAGAATAAAAAATAAATTAAATAATATCTAACTTCTTTCCAACTTTTTCTATAGCAGCTAACGCCATGTT
>JAEOTS010000167.1 GCA_016839745.1 Promethearchaeota archaeon | reverse complement strand
GACATCGCAACAGCTACAGGGTTAAATACTTCAAAAATTTTCTCGTCAATTTTTTCAGCAACTACCTGCAGTTTATCTTCTAGAAGTTTTCGATTTTTTTGTTGTTCTTCTAATAGTTGTTGATATCCTTCAATTCCTAAAGAAAGTATTGATATAAGAAAATTTACAACTGGTGTGGCAGATGCACGGCCAGCGTAGCCTTGACTAATTCTAGTAATAACATCTTCCATTGGTGAAGCGATAATAGCTCCACCGACAGGAGTAAGAACATTTTTATCTGTTGATTGAATAATCGCATCTATTCTACCGGCGTCAATACCAATTCGGATTAATTTCATCCATTCAGGACTCTGTACACCATAAGCGTTAACAACAATATGAACCAAGTCATGTTTTTTAGCAAATTTGCTTATTTCTTTAATATCGTCGTGTTCTCGAGGAGGGAAAAAACTTGTTAAAGAGATAATGGCAAAACATTCATCGTCTAAACTCTCTTCTATATCTTCAATTGGGATCCGAACAGCGTCCCCAAATTTCTTGCCTTTTACAACTTTCATTTTAGCGCCTACCAAATCAAATGCTTTGATTAGAGCATTATGATCAATTTGGGGAACGATAACGGTTCTTTTATTAATTAATTTTGGGTTATTCCAATCCGGTTTAAGAGCACCTAAGCATAACGCTAAAGACATACCTGTACATAAAGGGACAACAATTGCCCTTTTAGCATTTGGCAAACCAAATTTTTTAAGAAAGTTTAAAGCTAAATAATTACTGAGCTCATACATTATCGATCCTCCAGGAGCCTTGGGTTGTGGTGCTGTTAAAAAACCACTCCGTCCTATCCCATGGCAAAATCCCGCTGAAGTTTCTAAGTGTAAACTTGAGGTTATTCTTGCTTCACGCTCCCCTACTCGAGACGCTTTATCATCCTTATCAGTATCCATATTAGAAAGAGTTTTTAACAAAAACTCGATTTGATCATCGCTCCATGCATCTTGAGGAACATTTTTCTGTTCAAATAAGTTTCGAATAGGTTTCAAGAAATTATTTAAGACTAATTGCCCTCTATTTAGCATATTTTCTGGAATTGGCGTACTTTTAAAGTAATCAATAATCTTACTAAAGTCAACCACTAGGATCACCGATCTTTTATTAAAATTTAAATTTGGCGGCCCCCAGGGGGATATTCTTGGAAAAAGCAATTCTTCATCCAAATCGAACCCCTATCCCTCCGCAGGATAACTGGGTTTCTTCACTTTTAACAGACATAAAATTTTTGAAGCCCAGCGTCTGGGACCACCCCGACCGCCGGGGGCCATAAAACTTATTTCTTTAATGTATTTTATTCGTTATTTTAATTGAATTTTTCGATTATTATTTAACTATTTGCTTTTATAATATTTATCTTATTTAATAATTCTGTCTTTAATATCTTCGCAATTAATTCGTCGACAACCAGATGTCATTAATCCAAGATTATAGACTGTATCAACAAATTTAACGATTATATGAGAAGTTGCTCCAAAAATTACATATTTTTTATTTTCTGGAGAAAAATAGTTAAATTTACCAACACCGATTAGGTCTTCTTTAAGTTTATAAGTCCTTTCCTTAAAATTCTCTTTATTCGCAAAAAAGGTTATGGGTATTTTTACGATTTCGTTCACTTCGCTCTCCTGTTTTACCATTTTTATATCTGATGTAATAAAAGCTACAAAAGTAGTAATGATGAAACCTTTAGGTGTAAGATGATCGTCAATACAACCTAAATAAGTAACCTCATTGAGTGGGATTCCAAGTTCTTCTTCGAGTTCTCTAAATGCAGTATTAAAATAAGATTTATCTAACTTAGGATCAAATTTACCCCCGGGAAATGACATCTCGCCAGAGTGTTTATCTGTGTTACTTTTGGTTCTTCGAATCAGAACCAAATCATAGGGATTATCTTTGTATGGGATAATTAGAAAGACTACAGCAGAATTGGTGAAATATTCGTGTGACATAGAAAGACGATCAGGAGAATCAAAATCCTTCAATTTGCTTCGAATTAATCGCTCGTCAAAAATAAAGTCCATATTCATCAATTTTTTATATTTTGATTAAGAAATTAAAACTTTTTAGTAATATTGTTCCTATATTTGATGTATTCTTTTAAATCTTTTATTTTTTCGAGCTTAAATCGCTTCAATCCTAAATTCGAAAGAGTAAATCCGTACAACAGTTCAATAAATGTTACAATCATATATGCCGTCGCACCCCATACTGTATATTTTTGACCATTTTCTTGGTCTAAATAATTGAAGTAAAACACCGGAAATTTATTTCCATCAACATCAATAGCTTGTTCTCTAAATTGCGTTTTAGATGTGAAAAAATCAATAGGAATCTTTAATATTCTCTGAACTTCTGTTTCTTGTTTGATTAATTTTTGATTTTTATCAATAATTGCCACATAAGGAGTAATAATATACTTGGTCATAGTAGGAAAATCGTCAAGACAACCAATAATTTTAATATTTTCCCTTGAAACTCCAATTTCTTCTTCTGCTTCTCTAAGAGCAGTATCTTTTAAAGATTTATCTTTATCTTCTTCAAACTTTCCACCTGGAAAAGACATTTCCCCTCTATGTCTAGTTCCTAGATTCGAGCGATGAATTAAAATTAAATCGTATGATTTATCTTTATAGGGAATAATAGAAAATAATACCGCGGAACTTGTAAAGAAATCATCTTTAAGAGAGATTCTCGAAGGTGACTCACAATTAAAAAGTTTGCTCTTAATAAAGCTTTCATCGAAAATAACAGAATCCATATATTTTAGGAAAAAATTTAAGATGGTAAATATTTTATGATTATAATATTCAATCCTAATAAAATTTTTAGTAAGTGGTTATAATTGAAGCTCCCTAAAGAACTTAGAGAGAAAGGTGATCTCGGTACTACAACAAACAAGGGAAAAAGATGCTCTATAAATGGTTGTGGAGATATCGCCATTAGATCACTCTCAGAAAAAAGTTGGAAGTTTTATGTTGAGAAGGCGAATTTAAAATATTATGAAAATAAGCAACATAAAATATATCTTTGTAAGATACATTATAAAGAAGCGAATAAATATAGAAAATCCCAAGAGAAATTATTTCAGAAGAAAGGCTTTTTAGAAGATTCTACTGCTGTAGCTAAAGGAAAACGGTGGGATTGAGACAACCACATATTAAGGGATAATAATATTCATCTGATCATAAAGAGTATTGATTATAAGATATTCACTATTTATTAAACCAATTGTCAACAGTGATAGTGCCACAATCAATATTATAAAACCAATTAGTTTTTTCCTCATATTTATCAAAAATTATAATATTTGATATAAATTAAAAATTTAGGTTACTTCATTTAGTAAGATCTTCTAAAGTTTTAATTTTAAGCTCTATTTTTTTAAGTTTTAACTCATAATCTTTATTTTTCGCTTCATAGTCTTCTTCTGAGAGTTCTTTTGCTGAATATCTTCCTTTATTTAAATTCTTTTCCGATTGAAGCTCTGCTTTTTCCATTTTAAGTTCTTTAATCCACAATTTCATTCCTACCGTCAGATCTCTTCGTTCAGTTTCAAGAACCTCTTTTTCTTGCTTATATTTTTCTCTTAAGTTTTCAAAGGAGTCTTTATCAACTTTATGTAGTTTATGTTGTTGAGACAAATTCTTTAATTGATAAATCTTCTTATCAATGTCTTCTTGAATTCTTTGAACGATAAACGGTTTTTCCATTTTTGCTTCTAATTCGCTTTCTTTTTGCTTTAGTTCTGCTATTAATGTTTTAATCGCTGTAACTTTTATGTTAATAGATTTGTTATATTCCTCGTCAACATCGTATCTTGGATCTTTTAAGGCTTTTTGAATTTCTTTTAATTTATCTACTAAGATTTGCTTATTCAATTTAATATCGTTATACTCTATGTTTAGTACCATTTGTTCTTTAACTTCAAAAGGAAGAGGTTTTTCTACGACATCTCTCGCTACTTTTTTATCTTTTTTCTTTTTACCTTTTTTTTCGGGTTCTTCAGCTATATCTTCGAAATCCTCTTCTATAATGCTTTCTTGCATAATTCTTTCTTTGGGTGTTCTCTTTTCTTTAATGATATCTCTAGCTTTCTCTACTCCTGTTTTTTCTGGTTTTTTCACGCTTGCTAAAACGGGTTTCCCACAGATAATACAGAATTTATCTTCATTTTTCAACGGATTACCGCAGTATACACAATATTTAGCCATTCCTCTTCTCACTTCTTAATTAGTTTTAAAATAAGATATAATAAAATGATATTGTATTTGTAATTAAATTTTATTGGAGTCCAATAATTACACTTATTTCTCTAATTTATTATATAAATCTTTGATTTTAGTATTTTTTATATTAAAAAATATTAATTTTAAATAATTATTAAATCACATCATAGATTTAATTCATTTTTTCTTTATATTTCAATGTTAGAGATTGAAAAGAAAACACCTGTCCATATTGGTCTTTTTGGTCATATAGATTCGGGTAAAACGGCGGTAGTCGCAGTTTTAAGTGAGTTTATTTCAACTGCTGGAATTGACGCACATCCTCAGAGCAAGGAAAGAGGAATTACAATAGATTTAGGTTTTACAAGTCTAGTTTTAGATAAATATTTGATCACATTAGTAGATGGTCCTGGTCACGCAGATTTAATTAAAATTAGTGCTTCATCAGTAGAGATTATTGATTGTGCTCTAATCGTAATTGATGTAACTAAAGGGCCTCAGATTCAAACTGGAGAACATTTAATAATGATAGAGTCGCTCAATATAAACGATGTTATAGTAGTACTTAACAAAATTGATTTATTTAAAGGAGATTTAGATGTTGAAGTTAAAAAAATTAGAGAATTTTTTGGATCGACCTCCTATGGCTCGCATGTACCTATTTTTTCGGTTTCTGCAAAAAACCAAGTTGGATTTGAAGAATTAAAACAAGGAATTTTAGAGAAAATTAAAACATTGGATATTAAAAGAAATTACGAAGGAAGTGTTATAATCCCAATTGATCACCATTTTTCAATAAAGGGAAGAGGAGCGGTAATTACCGGCACAATACTTAAAGGAAGGTTAAAATTAAATCAGGATATCGATGTAATTCCTGTTAACACTTCAGGAAGAGTCAAAACTATTCAGATTTTTCATCAGAATGTAGACGAAGCTAAAGCAGGCGATAGAGTTGGAGTTAATATAAAAGGATTAGATATTAAAAAGGTGTACCGAGGTTGTTACGCTACAAATAATAAGAAAGCATTCGATTTATGTGATTTAATTGATATTCAAGTAAAACAAAATAAGTTATTCAAGCCTAAGACTCAATTTGGAACTCAAGTGCATGTTACAATAGGGATGTTTACATCTACAGGATATCTATTTCCGTATTTTGAAAAAAATGGAAAGAAAATTCAATTAAAAAGCTCGGGTGATACAAACACATACAATGCTTATTTATGGTTAAACGAAAAAGTCTTTATTAATAAGGAAAGAACTACGATGCTCTTAAGTCGATTAGATCTTCCACCGACAACTTTAAGAATACTTGGTGCAGCAGAATTGATCAAAATATCTAAAGAGCCTCCAAAGCTGTACAAGTTTAAAATTAAGAGGGGATACGTCCAAAATCCTGAGCATGCTCAAGGGATCGTTTGTAGTGGTTTAGCTCAAAGTTTTGAAGGGGCTAAAAAACTCATAGGTCGTAAGCTAGAGCCCCCCTTTACGAAAATTATTGGTACGTTTGGAACGAAAGGATTAGTAATTGTAGGAATTGAAACTAAAGACCAAAAAGTGAAAAAAGGAGACTCTGTCGCGCTAAAAGAATTACGGAGTTTCACATTGAAATCTAAAAAAGATTTAATTTAAATTTGCTGAATTAATTTATAATATTAATTGAGGTTGAAAAAATGGAAAAAATTCAGACACCTAAAATTAATATCGATCGAGAATTATTGGGAGAAATAATGCGCAATTTAGAAAAATTAGAAAGCTCAACTGATTTAGAGGGCAGCGCGATCGTTTCAAAAACAGGTATAAGAATCGCTAGCTCTGAAACCGCGGATATTGTTGCCGACATTTACAGTGCGAGTCCTGCTACATTAATTTCGCTAGGAGAAAAAATCAGTAGTGGTTTAGGACAAGGAGAATTAAGGGAAATAGTAATAAAAGGAGTGAAAGGTTATACTATTATATTGGTGGGTGACAAAGATAACAGCTTCATGTTATTTACGAATTGCAAGAAGGGCTATAAACTTGGATATTATTTTCATAAAATACGTAAATCATTTAGAGAAATGGAGCCAGTTCTTAAGAGCATTGAGACAAAAGAATTAAGAACTTCATAAATATTGAAAAAAACAAAATCTTGTTTTTTATACATGTTTCCATTTAACAGTATCGTTATCTAGTAAATTGTAATAATTCGAAGCCTTATTTGAAGGAGCATCATTATTAACTGTGTATATCCAACTTCCAACACTATTAATTTCTATTACATATATTAACAAACCATAATTTTGAATAGTAATTTCGCAACAATTTAGTAAAAGGTGATTTACTGTAGTTTTATAATTTTAACCGCCAGTCCATTCGACAATATCACCATCTCTTAAATTATATTTCTTGGCTGATACTCCTGGAGATTCATCATTAACTGAATAAAGCCAGTTTTTTTTAAGGTCATTAATACTTTCTACAATAATTCCCCTCTCACCATAAT
>JAEOTS010000166.1 GCA_016839745.1 Promethearchaeota archaeon | reverse complement strand
GAATCGTGTTTGAAATCTACAACTGCTGGCCAATATACAATATCAAGCGCTGGGAGTATTGGTAACAATCCCAAGTGTGCGTTCAACAAGGATTGATGACACCCCCAACAATCGCTATTTTGCATAAAAGCTACTTTTACCATTTTTCATCAAATTTTTGTTTTTTTTAATTAATTTTTAAAATTAGCTAATTTGATTTAAAAAAATTAGTTGTGTTTATTTAATCATAATTTAATAAAAAAGATTCTGCTTTTGCATTTACACAATAGGTTAATGTAGTAAATTGCTATAACAAAAAAAAATCATCTTATTACAACTATCTTTGTTTGGGTAAATAAATTCTGAATAATTATTCTCAAAACTGCGATAACTGATTTTAACTTTGATCAATTATAGGTGAAGAAATACTAAATTTGACACAAAAATATAGTTTCCCGCACATTTTGAGCATCTTTTAATGGTTATTTAATAAATTTTAAATATAGCAGAATATAAATAATATCATCGAATATATGTTTGAATATATATTCAAAAAAATGAATTAAAAGAACTGGTTAATAAAAAATGGTTGATATAACTGAAACTTTGGATTGTACGGGCGAGGTGTGCCCCTATCCAGACGTAAAAAGTAAACGAAAAGTAAAGAAAATGAAATCAGGAGAGGTTTTAAAAATTTTAGTCGATTATCCTCTCTCTGCAGAGAGGATTCCTGAGACTATGGAATCTCTAGGCCACGAAGTAATCTCATCGGAAAAGACGGGAGCGTCTGCGTGGGAAATCCTGATTAAAATAAAATAGGTGAAAAAAAAATGGCATTGGGATTTGAATATTATTTAATAGCTGGACTCATAATTGGGTTCATTTTTGGTTTTATATTGCAAAGTGGAAGATTCTGCATGAATTCAGCCTTCAGAGATATTATTCTCTTGAAAGAGTTTAAACTCGCAAAGGCTGTTGCAGTATCTCTAGCAGTGCTAGCGGTTGGTTTCGCTATTTTTGCCTTCGCTGGTTGGAACCTCGGTCCTAAAGATTTTAAACCATGGGCTGCTATTGTTGGTGGTCTTGTCTTTGGGATTGGGATGGTTCTTGCTGGTGGTTGTGCGAGTGGAACAACCTATCGAGTCGGAGAAGGAATGATGGGATCTTTTGTTGCTGCCATCGGATTAACTGTCGGTGCGTTAATGACAGCTGGAGGAGTTTTGAACGATTTAAAAAATGTATTACATCTTACAAATCTAGGGAAAATTACTCTTGTTGGAGTATTTGATCCTGCAAGTGTTATTCTCCCAGTCGTTATGCTGATACTTGGTATTATTGGAATAGCTGTGATGTTTTTTTTCTGGGGATTGCCAGCGTTAAAGAAGAGAGGGGATAAACCCTTAGTAAAGTTTGATAACTTTGTAGAAGCAGGCTTTAAAAAAGGGTATCCATGGTGGGTAACTGGAATTTTGATCGGCCTTATTCTAACAGCTGGATTCGTAGCCAGTGGCGGCCCTGTAGGCATAACTGGAGGTTGGATGAACATTAGTGGCTGGTTAACTGCTGGTGATTTTTCACCAACAGGCGGCTTAGGATGGTCTGGATTCATCATCTTCGGTATTCTCATTGGAGCCATGGTGAGTGCAATCCTTAAGAAAGAGTTCAAATTTAGAGTTCCAAAAGATGGTTTTACACTGTTTAAACAATTCTTAGGTGGAATTTTAATGGGATTCGGAGCAGTAACCGCGATGGGATGTAATATTACCAACATCTTGGGTGGTATACCCCAACTTTCCTTACATAGCATCGTAGTTGGTGTTTGCATAATGTTGGGATCTTGGCTAGCAGCCTATCTTCTCTTCATGCGGAAAAAGGACTAAGTAGATAAGGAGATGAAATCATAAAATGGCTCGATTAGGAATTCTTTTCTTTGATGGACCATACCAAACGCAAGCTGCTGAAACGGTGATTAAGCTTAGCAGCGCGGCATTGGACAAAGGACACGAAGTTCGTATCTTTTGTTATATGGATGCTGTTAACGCAGCATTAGGAAACCAGAAGAAAATTGAAGGTATCTTTAACATTGAAGAAGGATTCAGGGAAATACTAGATAAAGGAGCCACCGTTAGGTTGTGTAATCTATGTCTCTTAGTCAGGGGTACCATGAAAAACTGTCTCAATAAAGAATGCGGCGATATAAAACGAGCAGGAACTCCCGATCTAGCGAAAATAATAGAAGAAACCGATAAACTTGTAGTAATTTGTTAAGGTGATAAAAAATGGCTGAAAAAAAAAATGTTGTTATACTTTTACGGCAACCACCTCACGGAACTCTCTACCCCGTTGAAGGGTTAAGGATGACGGTTGCTGTTAGCGCTGATTTCGATCCGATTACAATTGCGATTAACGACGCTGTTTACACCTTTACAAAAGATGTCGATAAAACCATGTACGATATGCACATAGAATTCATTAAAAATATCGATTTAGATATTTTTGTTGACAAGAAATCTCTTGACGAGCGTGGCTTAACAAAAGACGATCTCATTGATAAAGTTGAAGTGAAAGAACATGGAGAAATATTAAAAATGATTGCGGATTCAACCGTAACCATACCGTTTTAGGAGGTAAAGAAAAATGGGCAAAAAAGTTTTATATTTTATAACGAGTGAAGACATTACAGGAGTAGAACTTGCGATGGAGCACACAGATGATGACGATGTTACCATACTTTTACTTCAAAACGCGGTTTATTTTGCAAATAAATCTAATAAAGCGATTTCACAAGCTCTTAATCAAAAGAAGAAGGTTGCTGCGTGCAAAGAACATATAGATACCCGGGGATTGAATAAGTTTATTTCTGATAATATCAGATTGGTTGCTTCTGACGAGGTAATTGACTTAATCTTTGAGAACGATAGCATTATAAATATGTAATCAAGAAATTTAAAGAATTTAAACTCATTTTTTTTTTTAATTTTTTTTTTAAAGAAAACCTAAATGAAGTTAATATCGTGTAAGAGAAGTTGTTTTACTTATATCTTCTAAGATTTTTAGGAATTATTTTTAATTTAGGAACTTTTATAATAGTTAATTTATCATAAAATAATTTTTTTATATGATTAGTGATTAATCGTGGTTTTTAATCCGTTTGGGAATGATTTGGCTTTTGTTTGGGACATAATTGCTACCGTTATCTCTATTGTTATATTGTTAGCGTTGGTACAAATCAATGGTTTGATGCAAAAAAAGGGAAAAGTTTCTCAAATCATTACGAGAAAATTCGTCCATATTTTTGCGGGACCTATATTCGTTGTTACGTGGATGCTTTTTACAGGCGAAGTTATTAGTCATTACATTGCTGTAATAGTTCCGTTATTATTTGTTTTACAATTCGTGGCGATCGGTACGGGGTTGATGAAAAACGAAAGTTTTGTGGCATCAATGTCGAGATCAGGAGACCCTCGAGAACTTCTTGGAGGAACGCTCTACTATGCAATTGTTATGGTATTAATGACTTTTTTCTGGTTTTACGTACCGTCTACCGGCATAGATAACGCAAACCCTACAGCATTACTTATTATTGGGTGCGTTTCGGGTGGAGACGGGTTAGCAGACATTATCGGGCGCAAATTTGGCGGAGAAAAAAAGTTTGGAATTAAAGGGAGCGAAAAAACTATTGTAGGAAGTATCGGGATGCTAGTTGGATCGATATTAGTAAGCTCTATTCTCGTCTTGATCTTTTCTCTAGAAGTTCCACATATTAATATAGTTACACTGATTCTACCGATAATTGTTGTCAGTATAGTTGCTACTGTGGTAGAAGCGTTATCACCTAAGGGTACGGATAACTTCACAATTTTTCTGGCGGTCGTAATTGTAATTCTGATACTTGAGTTAGGGTTTCCAGATTTTTGGCCATATGCTTTCAATTTCTAATATAATTTCTAGGAATTTAAATGACATCAGAAGACATATTAGTTTTAAAACTCGGCGGTTCTCTACTTACGGACAAGTCAACGCCATACACATTAAAAGAAGATGTTCTAGAAGCAGTTACTACTGAAATAAAAGAATGTATTGATTTAGGCTTAATCAAGAGCCTAGTTATAGTCCACGGAGTGGGTTCTTTCGGTCATCCTCCTGTGTTGAGGTACAACCTTCATAAGGGTTTTAAGGATAAAGAACAACTAATTTCTATGTCAAAAACGCAACAAATCGTTAACGAACTTCGAAAAACGATTGCTACCAAATTTTTAGATAAAGGAATTCCTATAAATCTAATGCACGCTTCTTCAATGATCGTGGGCAATAAGATGGTGATAACTAATCACGCATTTGACTCTTTAAAGGGATTTTTATCTTTAGGGATGGTGCCCTTGATAGGAGGAGATATGATGTACGATATTGGTATGGGATTTAGTGTTTGTGGCGGAGATCAAATCGCAGTAGTACTCTCACGTGTTTTAAATGCTAAACATTTAATGTTTGCAACTGATGTACCTGGCGTGTATAACCAAGATCCGCAATCAGGTACGAATGCTCAACTGGTCAAAGAATTAAACATTAATGATCTTGATCAATTTTTAAAAACATTAGATGAATCAAGTAAGGCAGATGCTTCTGGAAGGATGCGAGGTAAATTACTTTCTCTGGTTCCAATAACAGATCAAATAATAAAAGGTCTTGAAGTAGCTATATTTTCTATGAATGAAAAAGATACGCTTAAAAAGTACCTTAAAGGAGAAGAAGTTGAATTGACTAAAATATTGTATAATTAGATACTAATATTCTAACAATTCAAAATAAATAGTGAGTTTATTAGATCTCTAAATTTTCATTTTTTTTCATTTTTTTAAATAAGTGTCGAAATCCCATAATTGGATGCGTATATATCATCCTTGGTCCTGCGTAACGCATGACTGTTCGTATTTTCTCCCTCATGTCAGGTTTATAACAATGAACTGTACATGTATCGCAAGTAGGTTTTTCTTCGCCGAAGCGGCAACCTTTTAATCGTTCCTCAGCGTATTGAAAAAGATCTGTGCATTCTTGACATAAATCATCGTCACAGTCATGAAAGCGTTTACAATACATCCGAATCATAGTGTTGATTGTTTTGTGTTCTTGTTCTAAGCGGCTTTTAGGGGGGCTCATGATAGAATCACTTAAGATAGTCAAAATTGATATATAAAATAATGTAATTATAATAAAAAATTTTAATTTTGATGATAAGTTCTTTTTTGTACAAATAGCTAAATATACTCCTAAAACAAGATTAGGTGTGAAAATACATGACACAGAACTTATTAAATTCAACCGAGGCTCAAACTCAGAAATCCTCGATAATTAAGAGAAAGCATATTTTTTTAATACTTACCCTATCTTTTATGGTCAATTTTGATAGTAACGCAGCAATTCCTATTATTGCGACATATGCGGGGAAATTGGGTGCGTCAATTATATTTACAGGCTTTATTGTGGGAGTTTACTCCATGGTACACATCCCTTCAAATATAGTATTTGGTAGATTAGTTGATAAAATCGGTAGAAATAAGTTAATATCCATTGGAGTGTTTTTAGACGGTATTTCGATGTTATTATATGCTATCGCTCAAGATCCATTATTTTTATTATTTGGTAGAATCGTTCATGGAATAGGAGGGGGTTTTGGGGGCCCTGCTACAATGGCTTATATCTCCGACGCCACTACCCAAAGACGGAGTGGTAGGGGGATGGCACTATACGGTATATCTATTGGATTTTCAAATTTAATAGGCTTCTTATTAGGAGGTATGGTTGCTCAAATAATTGGAGAAAGTAATTTGTTTTTAATAATGGCAATTGTGCTCTTTATTATGTCTTTCACTTCTTTCTTTCTCCCATCGATCTATCAACCTTCTAAAGAGAAAATATCATTTAAAGAAGAGTTTAAAACATTTAGAAAAATAGTTTTACGAAAATCTATGATCAGTCCTTACTTTTCAATATTAGCGATGATGTTTAACATGGGAATCGTTACAGCAGTATATACGCTAATGTTAGAAAACGCAGCATACACGGTTGGTCAAACGGGCATGATTTTGAGCATAATGGTGATCTTTTCGATACTTATTCACTATCCAGCAGGTATACTGAGCGACAAGATAGGCTACACTAAAGTAATGCTGATTGGGTTATTGTTGGTTGCATCTGCGTTTGGAGTATTCATGATTTCTTTCGAAGTTCCAATACCTATGATAGGAATGGTTTTTCTGGGGCTTGGGCATGGATTGATTTTTCCTTCTTCAGCAGGTGCTGTTAAAGAGAACACCAAAGGTTCTGAGAGCGGTGTAGCAACAGGAACATTCTACGCTCTGATAGTTGCTGGTGTAGCCATTGGTGCGCCAATTTCTGGTCATGTTTACGACTTCTACACTGAACAGGCAGCCTTAATGTTGGGAATTATAGTACCGTCGATAGTTGCTGCTTTTCTTATAATCTTATTAAGATTTTTAAATCTTAATAAAAAAGAAAATCCTAAACCAGTATAGACAAAATCTTTTTCATTCATCTTTAGCCATATCTTTTTTTATGTTACTCTAATTGGAGTAAATCCGATAAAATTATAAGGTTAAGACTTATAAACGGTTATGATCAATTTTAAAAATAATTCAATTAGAATTTCATAAATTTAAATTGAAAATATTACTTAAAACAAAGGTGAAATTAAAATCGAATCTAAAAGTAGATTTTCAAATAAGTTATTAATCTTGGTATTAGCAATAATTATCGTAGTGAACCTTGGTGTAGCGTTTTCATTTCATTATTTGATGCCGGATGTTCATCACCAAGCCCATGAAGTAATTATGACATATCACTCAATGTCAACACCATTTATTGGGATTGTCTCGCTGCTCTTTATCGATATAATAGAGATGCGCTCGAAAGTCATTAAACTAATTAAGTATACGGCAGCACTAGGTGGAGTCTGTGGGGGAATCGGTGCTATTTTTTGGGCTTATACAGATCTTTTTCTTCTACATCATCTTTTTCTGGTTGGGTTAAGTCTCTTATTTGTTTGTGCCGTATTACTAGTTTACGGCCTTATTCCTGGAAAAGAAGTAAAAGAAAGCGAATATTATCGGGATATTCCTAAAATTGGTGGCTTTAATATCCTACATCTAAGTGCTGTAATTGTCATAGGAAGCATGATCGTCTTCGCAATATTCGGAGCTGTTGCTGCGGTTATAATGCTGGAAATTGACGAGCCTTTCTTCTTAGTAGAGGTAGAGTATGTGTTGTTCCGGGGAACTCCCAAAGAATTATTCCAAGAACTCGCTAGTTTTCACATGCGATTAATGAACGCACTATTGTTAACTGGAGTGTTGATTCTTACTTTCAGATACACAGGAGTTAAAGGTAAATTCGCTAAGATTGGGCTTTGGTTGCTATTAATTGGTGTTATTGCCATGACAGCTGGGTATTTCCTCATGTTAGTTATGGGTAAAGCAGCGAATGCAATATTAATGCCCGCGCGGGCGTTTATCTTGTTTACAGGCGTAATAATTGCATTTGACGGTTGGATAAAAGTATCAAAAGAAGAACTCGGTTCTGATTACGGTTCCTCCTCTATTGGTTCTAAAATTATTGCAGTATTAAAAAATCCTTTGAGACTGAGCATGTTCATTACTTACTTTTTATCAGGGTTTATTATAGTAATACCAGGACTGTTGATTGTTACAGACCTTGAAGCATATCGAAATATTTTGAATTACCCTGTTGAACGCAATTTTGCTACCGGACACCCCCATGTACTTATTACTCTCGGTGCTATCGTAGTCTTCAGTATAATTATACACAACATGGTACCCAAAAACAAATTACGGAAGGTGTTTGGATGGACCTTGTTTGCAAGTCTTTTTATTGTCTTTCCTGCAGCAGCGTTTTTTTTCTTAAGATCGCCCCTCGATGTCGCTGGCGAAACGACTTTAACCCATATAATTTTCGGTGGTTTTTTCCTTCTCTTCTTTGACCTACTTCTCTTCTTAGCCTTATTCGTTTACCAAGCAATATTTAAACGGGAAAAATTTTCAGAAGACATTATTCCGTTCGTCATCGAATAATTATATTAAAAAATCCATCTTTTTTTTTTATTCTTAGAAACTCAATCTATAATCAAACAATAAGCAAAAATTATCTATATGGGATTAAAATGTGGAAAAAGTGTATTTAAGTTATAATTCTTATAAATGAAAAAGTAAAAATATTAAATTGCTTAACTATTTTAAATAAATCATAAATTTAAAATTTAAAAAAAAACCGAATAAAAATGTCAAAGAAAAAAATATTTTACGCTTTGTCCGTTTTTCTGCTTCTCGGCATTACGATGAGCTTTCTAAACGTGAACGCGCATGCTCCTATAAATATAGATTTAGAATATGATGTAGGTGCGCAAGAACTTAGCATTAGACTTACCCACGGAGTTTCGGATCCTGAGTATCACTATATATACGAGATAGATGTGTGGGTTAATGTCACACAAGTGTGGGAAGATCATCATCATCACAGATATTTCGATGATCAGGATAATTATGCTATTGCTATACTTCCTACAGAAGCGCCTACATACACATTCAACGAAACAAACCATCATGCGTTTTCTAAACAACCAACTAATGTGAGTGAGATTACTACATCACACACACTACCTATATATATTCTTCCTTTGCCAGGACTCCAGAAAACCGGAGAACTGATAGATGATCCACCGTTTGACGAAAATACCGGAAAAATAGTACCATATCTAGGTGAAGGTCGGACTAATATTACTGTATCTGTTAAATGTTCTCTCGGGGGAGTCCTAACCGAGCATTATTACGTTGGACTACCTTACTATAACCCACATCTAACCTTCGCTGAAGCAGCGATGCCTGCAACTATCTCGACGATCATAGTATTTGCATTACTTTTTACCTTACCGAAGTTAGGTCAAAAGAACGCACCAAAATTAACAGAAGAAAAGCACTAAACAAATTAAAACATTTTTTTTAACTGTTTTCTTTTTGTATTATCTATTAATTTAATTTTAGTTAGAATTGGATTGCATTAATTAGATCCAAAAAAGTAGTTGTTGATATTAAATGCTTCATGTTTAATTTCTAAATAATTAACCCATTAACACTTAAAAATTAAAGCTATTTCTTTCAATTAACTTTGATGTATTTCGACAAAACCAAGTAGTTCAGAATTAATCCGACTTTAATTGTGTAATGAATATCTCCAATTAATTTTTAACAAAGTAAAAGAAAAAAAGAAAAAAAAGAAAAAAAATTATACATTTAATAATATCTTTAGGATTATCTACTCTTATTTAGTCTTTATCAGTGCTGATGAAGGTCGAATTTGACTGTAAATTAAAGCGGTTGACAACATTGAAGCGCCAATGATTGATGTAATTACACCACCAATAAATTGGATCTCAATAGTTTGCCAAACGTTAAGTCCGTTTACTAGATGAGCGTCTGCCATGAAAGTTGTTCCAAGGAATGAAGCGGCTCCTAACCAGAAGAAAAATAAGGACATGTATATTAATTGTTTTATGTATTGTCCAGCTACACTGCGTTCTTCGACAAATTTTTTGGTTGCTATATTTAACCTTGGCACAAAATTCATTAGAAGAAGTATAACTAACATTAACGCATTTGCCATTGTTCGTCCCCAATGAGGTGAACCAAAATCAAAATCTGCCGTAAATCCGCCAGTATCTGATATTATTGCGGGGATAATTCCACTAATGAATCCTAAGGCGCTTACAATAACACCTACTAAGAAGAAACGCTTCCAAGGCCATTTAGTAATATAGGCGTAAATTAGAAAGCCCCAAGCGAATGCTAAAATCCAGGTTAATATATTCATTGGTATATAAACCCCAGCAAAAGCTTCCGCATAAGCGAACACATTCCACCATGTTTCGCCTGCTGGAAAGGGTGGAGAAGGCCTACCAGTAGGAATATTGTACGTTACACACACAGCCCCATAAGCACTTAAAAGTTGAGTACTCGCCGTTATTGCAAAAAGAGCTATTATAATAAGATTAAAAATCAATTCAGATCTTTTTATCCGCGTTTTTAACACCACGTTTTTTTTTATATTTTTTTTTATAAATTTTTTTAAACAAATAGAAAAAATTCTATTGATTATATAGTAGGATACAATCTTATTTATAAAGATTCATTTTTTTTGCTGTAATTTTATTCTAATATATCGTGCTAATGAATAAGCATTCACATTAATACATAAGGGAAAAAAGTGGACAACAAACTTTTATATAGAACCATCTTTCTAATAGTAACTATTATTTAAAAAAAACATCGAAAAAAACTTTTTTAAATAATTAATAAATTAAATTATAAAAAAAAATATAAAAAAAGAGTGATATCAAAAATGGTGTTATTTCAAGGAGCTTGTCCGGATACTCCGTGGGATTTCTGTACTTACTTTGGAAGTGGAAAGGTAGCCGAAATTGCATTCTGGATGGTAGCTATTGTCGCGATTATTTTCGCGTTATTTCTGTTGTCTTCCTATCTCACTACTAGGAAACCTGCGCATTTATATTGGGGTATTTCCTTCACTTTGATTTGGATAAATACTCACGTAGCTATATTTAGTGGAAGTTTCACGACTTTCCTAGATCCTGTACCAGCAACTTTATACGCATTAATGGTAGGACTGTTTGCTGTAGGTCTATTTAAAAATGTGAAGCCTGAAAAGGATAAAATGGGAAATTACCTATTATACTATGTTGTTATTATGTCCCTCGTAATAGGATTCTTTAAACTTGTTGAACTTGAGAATTTAGCTACAGTGATTGTCGTTCCCGCATTAGTTGTACCGATTTTAGTAATGATTTTACACGTTCCAAGTGCAATTTTAATAATTTGGCTTCCATTACAAACGAGAGAAGAAAACGGAATTTCAGCACTGGCAATGACTTTAGCAGGTGTTCTAATGGGTCTCGTCGGAGTTCTCTTAGCTCTTGCAACCCTTGGTATTCTTGCGACTGACGAATATTTACTAATAGTCTTTAATGTATTTCCATTCGTCTACCTTGGAGCTGGATTATGTTTTGCTTGGGGAACATTCGTTCCTAAAAGATGGAACTTTGCAATTCCAGGAATCGAATTAGAAGATTAATTTAAAATAATCAAAAAGCATTTTTGCAAAAATTTTTTTTTTCTTTTTATTTTATTGATGACATCTACTAATTTTCTAATATTAATTTACTAAATTCACACAATTTATTCCAGATGTCTATTAATCATAATATATTAAGTAAACAAAAAACTCTATTTTATCCTATATCCGAATTATCAAATTTTTATTCAATAGAATAGATATTCTATTGTTAAGATATTCTTAACAACGTAAGGTTTTTAGCAAACTTAAGCAAAAGATATATTAATCAATATGTATTTAATTAGTAAAAAAATATTTTTTTTAATCTAGTAAACAAATAAAGGTGCTAAAAATAGAAATAGAAACAGAAACAGTCCCAATGCAAACTGGTCGAGAATCCTCAATGGAAACGCAGGAGATGAAACCTGAAATACAAACGAGTTTTAAGAAGATACATTATGTTTTGTTCGTATTCGTTTTTATTCAAGTTCTATGGTATATGACATTTTCCGAACCCTTGACTGTTCTAATAGGGGGAGAGCCGATCTGGCCTTTCTTCCTTAACGACGACGTAATATCAAGAACAGCTCGTCTTGTCATGATATATCACTCGTTAGCTTTACCTTTTTTTGTAGCGAACGTATTCTGGATATTAGAACACTACGAAATCCGTCCGAAGTTGCTTCCAACTTTAAAAATTCTTTTAGTACCTAGTGCGTTTATCGTAGGTATAAACGGAATGCTTTTTGCCTATACACGTATTAGACTTTTCCACGAACTTTTCACTTTCGGCTTACTGTTGGTTTTTATCGGTGGAATAGTGTTTATTATTTCAGCTTGGCCAGTGAAAGGTAGATTTCCTAAACACAATCCAAGAGGATCTACATTCCGTGGATTGAACTTAGAGTATTTCAACCTTGTAGTTCTAGCGATATGCATTATGGTTTCAGCAATATACGGAGCCCTTTCCGCCATTGAAAACTTTACGGGTACTATTTGGGGTCTAGGCCGTGAGCCTATTGCGTTCTTGGCAGAAGCAATCATTAGAAAAGGTATTACATTTGGGGGACATCACGATATCGTCCAAGACATGATAGTTGGTCACCTTCACATACAGCTAGCTCAATCAGCAGCTATGGTTATGTTGGTTGCCTTCCGTACGAGTAAAATGAGAGGTAAGATTTTTAGATATATCTTATTGTTTACTCCAATTGGCGTTATAACATTATCTTATGGTGCTTGGGTTCTAAACCACTATATAATATGGGTGGGTGCTGGTTTATTGATCCTTGGGACATTAATTATGTCAATAATTGGCTTGAAGAATGTTATTAAAGATAAACTTGGAGACGATTACCGAGATGCATCGCGCGGACAAAAGATTAGAGCTTTGTTTAGTGAACCTGTAAAGATGTCATATTATTATCTTCTTATGATAGCACAACTTTTAGTTTTCCCTCAAATCTATGTTGGGCTTACTACAGACGAATATTATAGATTACATGATATGGTAACATTGGAATATAATTTTAATGTAGCACATTGGCATCAATTGGCAGTCATGATCGCTGTGGCGTTGATGGTACACGCTATTGACTTTTTCCAGGTTAAAGGTCGATTAAAAAAAATCCTAGGTTGGATATTTTTTATCGGATTTAATTTAACATTTCCTTTCGCAATGATGCATATGGTACGTCCTTTACCATTGGAAAATTTTGAACTCTTTAGGACTGTTACATTTATAGGAGTATGGTTTCTCTTAGTAGGTTTTGTCATCGGATTGTACGCGCTTGGTAAAAATGTAAAAACGCTGCCACCAACTCGTCACGGAGGACCAGCTTCTAAACCCCAGATTCTGACCGAAAAGACAGTTTAAGATCTATTAAATTTTTTTTCTAATCTTTTTTTTCTGCTTATTTTTATCTAAATAAAATTTTAAATGGTATTTTTAATTTAACTTATAAACTCCTAATAAGGAAAATATTCCAAATAACAACTATTTTGTTGAAGATAGATTGAACCTAAAAAACCTACTCTCTCTCTTTGGAAATCTAATAAAAGCAAGACAGACTATTCTTTTAGTTTACACTGGAGTTTTGTCTTACTTAATTACGGTAGCTAGCAATGCCGCTGAGATTAATTGGTTTAACCTATTACATTTGGTAATATCGCTATATTTCGCCGTATCAGGTACGACCGTATTAAATATGTATATTGACAGAGATATCGATGCGATCATGGAACGAACAAAGGAACGCCCATTACCAACTGGTAAAATTTCCCCTTCTATAGCCCTTATAATAGGAATAGTGTTAACTGTAGTGGGAGTGTTTCTATCGTTCTTAACGCTCAATTGGATAGCAGCTGTAATTATATTTTTCGGTTTTTTCTTCGATGTTGTAATATATACCATACTATTAAAAAGAAGAACTAAATATAGCATAATTTTTGGTGGAATTGCGGGTGGTCTTCCCGCCTGGGCTGGTAGAGTAGCGATTACCGGAACCTTAGATTGGATTGGATTCCTATTTCTTATATTCATTTTAGCTTGGATTCCCGTTCACATCCTCACAATAGCATTAATACCACGAAATTTTAAAGGTTATAAGGATGCGGGAGTTCCTATGTGGCCAATAGTAAGTTCGGAAGCCCAAACCATGCGGGTTATCGCTATTGGAGCATTCATCAGCAGTATAGCACTTTACGAAGTTGCTAGACTGCTAGGCGCAAACGCAATTATAAGAATCATTTGGGGTGTTTGTTGCGTTTTAATAATAATTTTAGTAATAAAGAACTTAATAAAACCCTCAAATAAGCTCACATTCCTCATTTTTAAGATTGCTTCTCTCTATATGATCCTTGGATTTTTATTAGTGTTTTTAGGTGTTCTTTTAATATAACTCGTCTTACTTTCTATTTTACAATAAAAATCTTTATTTATTATCATAAATGATAATATTGAATATTTAAAATTTAATCATAAACTAATTTAAAAAAAAAGGTAAGATATATGGTAATAACACCTGAAATACAAATATTACTATCCGTTGCAGCTGTTGCAATATTTATAGCATTGATTTTAATATTGAACTTTAGAAAAAAAGGTACGCAAAAAGTTCTAATATGGATTATGGCGATCATATTCGGAACTTTGATGACTGTAATAGTCGTATTGAACGGCATTGAAATATTTCCGTTTAGACTAGTTGAATATCAATCTCCTGGATTTGATCCAAATTTTGGTAGTTGGCATATAGGTATAATTCTAGGTTTGCCAGCATTAATTTCATTATCGATTGGCACAATTCTTGTCTTATACGACGAGGCGAAATATGTTTTATGGCACGGATATTGTGCAGGAGGGGCTCTGATAGTTACAATAATAAATGTTATTCTATTAGTATTCTTGACTCCATTGGAAATACTTAACTATTCCGGAATGATCCATGTGCTTCATATATTTCTCGGAGCCTTTGGTTTGATGACGGGTTCCGCAAGCTTCTTATTTGGGGCTTCTGGACAACGAAATCTCGCTAGGTTGACTGGATACTTTACCTTAGCCGGTTGGTGGGGCGCTTTTCTTTTAGGGCTCTTATTAGAACTTCCCGTTCCTCCCTTATACTTTTGAGGTGAAAAAGAAAATGAATGAAACAAAAGTTGAAAAAAAACAAGAAATTGGAAAGACTAATTTTACAAAAGAAGTAGAAGAATTCATACCCTCCCCCCACGTAAGCACAGATCGATACGAGATTGAAGCAACTTCCGGTGATCTTTCGTTGTTATCGAAGTATCACTATAAGTTTAAAGAAGAATATCAAGCCACTCATGTAATTCGTCCTGGCAACACCGAAGAGCTTTCTAAATTAATGCAAAAATGCTACCAATATTCAATGCCTGTAACCCTACGAGCCGCGGGAACTTCGTGCTATTCAGCTTCCACGCCTACTAAAGGGGGTGTAATAATTGATCTGCGACGAATGAACAATGTACACAAAATTGACAAGGAAAACATGATTGTTAAATGCGATGCAGGAATTGCGTGGCAGAAACTCATTGAAGAACTTCTCGACTACGGATTAGCTCCAAAATGTTATCCAACTAGCTATAGGGCTAGTTGTGTTAGCGGATTTGTCGCTACTAGCGGTAAAGTAGGAATTGGTGTCTTGAAAAACGGAATAATGAAGGATGTATTACGATCTGTTGTTTTTGTGAAGCCTGATGGCTCTACAGAGACAATATCCCGGGATTCTCAAGGAGATTTATCACTTGATGACATCATAGGCTCTTTTGGTATATTTGGTGCTGTTGCTGAAGTAGAATTAGAAGTAACTACTCTTAAAACTTCAATGGAAATGATAGGATACAGCTTTAATACATTTAAAATGGCAATTGAGTTTTTTCGAACTCTGAAAAATAGCGATACAAACAAACCGCTTTTCCTTTCGCTTTCTGATAAACATTTTGAGAAGTATGCTCACTGGACTTATCCATCTCGAGCTTATTTTGTCTATGCAGTATATTCTGACAATCCTAATGCGACCTCCCAGAGCGTTTCATTTGCTAAAGAATCAGCTTCAAAATTAGACGGACTTAGTGTTGAGGAATGGTACCTAAAGGAAAAATGGCGTGACATAGCTGATACTGAATTAAATGTTGGACGATGGTGTGAAAATCTCGTTTTTCAAGAATATTGGGTATCAGATGATAGAGTTGAAGATTTTTACGACTTTTACCAGGAAAAAACTTCTAGGCAACGGTATCGACACGCATTTTATCTAATGTCTGGAGCTAAAGGAGGGAATAGAGTTAAACTATTTGGTCTTTCGGATATTAAAAACTCTCGAGAATTTTTCGGAATTAAAGCAGTTTTTAACGATATTACAATAAACAACTACGAAAATAAAGACATTTTATACACCCTAGGTGTAGTAAACACATTCTATTTTCTTAGGTTTAACCCTGAAAAAGCAGCGTACTTATTAAATTTGAAAAATAAATTAGACCCCAAAGATCTCGTTAACTCTTATAGATTAGTGAAAGCAAAAATGAGAACTTGGCGCGTCGGACTCCTTTTTTGGATAGCGAAACGATTATACAGAACAGCCTAAAAAAAATTGAATAGAGGTAAAAATAAAAATGAGTGATGAAAAAGTAAGTAATGATGTTGAAAAAGTAGTAACGACTGGTCCTACAGTTTCTTCCATGTTTGCGCCAGATCAAGAGAATTTAGTTGATCCTGGATATAAAACTGACGAAGATTACGAGCGATGTATTCAGTGCGGATATTGCCGTAACGTTTGTAGAGTGTATAATGTAACTTTTTCCGAAAGAGATTATGCTGGTGGACGAAATAGAATCCTCAAGGCTTTATCTAAAAGGGAGATTGATTTCAATAAAGAAGATATCATTCCTTCGCTCTATCAGTGTATGCTTTGTGGCCATTGCAGGACCGTTTGCCCGGTAGGAATCGATACATTAGAAGTTTTTCAAAATTACAGAAGAACTGCCGTGCGTAAAGGGGTTCTACCTGAAAAATTGGCAATCTTAAAAAACTCGATACTAACAAATAAAAATCCATTTCTCGAAGATGGAACTGATAGATATACCTGGTGTGATTCGGAAACTTGTATAGAAGGATATGACGCTTACCAACGAGGAGTAGAACATACTAGAAAAATAGAATCTGGAGAATTAAAAGCAAGCGATATAGATGAGCATTTAGTTGGTTATTTCGTAGGTTGTACAAGTTCGTATCGTAATAATGAGTTAAGCACAGCAACTTGTCGAATTTTAGATAAATTAGGCGTGAAGTTCATCGTTTTTCCCGATGAATATTGTTGTGGGTCGGTAATGTTCCGAACGGGACTAGAAGACGAAGCTGTTCAATTAGTTAAATATAATACTGAGATGATCCAAAAGTTAGGAGTTAAAGAACTCGTCTTTTCTTGCGCTGGCTGTTTTTCTACGTTTACCACTGAATATCCTCAATTTGTTGGAGAACTTCCCTTTGAACTTTCTCACTTGGTTCAATTCGTTCCTAAAATCGTAAAACAAAAGGGACTCAAAATAAGATATACGAAGCGTACAAAAGAAGACCCAATGATTATTACGTATCACGATCCTTGCCATTTGGGAAGATATTGTGGTGTTTACGACGAGCCAAGAGAGCTAATGAACATGATCGAAGGCGTTAAGTTCATAGAGATGAAACATAACAAAGAAATGTCGTTATGCTGTGGCGCGGGTGGCGGAGTAAGAGCTTTATACGGAGAAATCTCGCTTGATATTGCTAGCAATCGCTTAGACGAAACTGTAGCATGCTGGGAAAACATTAACGAAGACCGTTTAAAGGAAGCAATCGAATCAGAAGCCGAGGTTTTAGTTAGCGCTTGTGTCTTTTGTAAGAATAATTTACATTTAGCTGCCAGTCAAACAAAACCAGATTTGCCAGTTATAGATCTATCTATGATACTTGAAGATTGCGAATTTTATTAAAATTTTTTTATTTTCTAATTATTATTTTTTATTTTTTAAATTCTATATCTATTTCTTATTATAAAGCGTTTTCACATATTTTTTTCATTTTTTTAATATTATATTAGGAGCAAGACTAGATAAGGTCTCAATAAAACTAGATATTTGATACGAAAAGATAATAAATTTACAGTATTTATTTCTAATAAGCGTTGAATTAAAAGTTAATTGCTATAATGGGTATGAATGATTATGGAATTAAAGAAGTACAAAGTTTTGGTCTCGGATGGGTTAGCTCAAGAAGGAGTCGAGATATTAAAAAAATTCAAAAATTTTGAACTCACGATCAAAGATAAAACAAGTAAAGAAGAACTTCTTGAAATTGTAGAGCAATTCGATGGAATTATCGTTAGGAGCGCTACTAAAATCACTCCGGATGTAATTAGTGAGGGGAAAAAATTGAAAGTTATTGTTCGAGCTGGAACTGGTTACGATAACATAAATATTGAGGAATGTAATAAACATGGTATTGTTGTTTTAATAACTCCCTTAGGCAATACTAATGCGGTTGTTGAGCTCACAATAGGTCTTATGTTAAATTTTGCCCGAAATGTTTATAAAGCGAACAGTTCAATGCGTGAAGGTAAATGGGATAAAAAACTCTTAAGGGGTTATGAGTTACAAGGGAAAACGGTAGGAGTTATTGGATTAGGAAATATAGGAGCCGCCGTTGTAAAAAAATGTCAAGCATTTAATATGAACATTGTTGCGTTTGATAGATTTGTTCCAAAAAAGCGTGGTCAAGATTTAGGGGTTGAGTTATTGGATAATTTTGACGATTTTTTAGCTCGATCAGATTATATTACGATTCACGTTCCTTTAACCGCTCAAACAAAAGATCTAATTAGTTATTCTGAGATCGAAAAAATGAAATCTACTGCGGTACTTGTTAATGTCGCCCGAGGAGGAGTTGTAAATGAACAAGCACTATATAACGCGCTAAAAAACAATAAAATTGGAGGAGCTTGTATAGATGTATACTCGAAAGAACCTATTGATCCAAAAGATGCGCCTTTTATCGGAT
>JAEOTS010000165.1 GCA_016839745.1 Promethearchaeota archaeon | reverse complement strand
TGCTCGCCAGAGCCAATAGATCTTAAACCAAAAATACACCGTTCTGAAAAAACCATAAATCTCGAATCGTCTAGCAGATGTTTTGACTGGTGCGCGAATATAGACTATTTTCTTCTTATAGCATAATTTTTTAAAAAAGTTTTTTTCTGTTTTTCTTGAAAATTTTAGTAATCTCCTGCTTAAGTCAAAATCTTCGCATATCCACATAGGAGAAAATCCATTTAATTGATTAAATACTTCTCGCTTAATAAAAAAAGCGTTATCCCCGGGAAATTCTTTAATTAATTGTGTTAACCAATTTCCAAATCCCTGCCAAAATTTTGCAGAGAAACTGAGAAACTTTGATGTGGTGACTTTAGGATTCCAGCTCCATTGTTTTTTGAACGCTCCACCTAAAACTTTAGGATCTTGAAATTTTTTAAAGATTCTTAAAATTGCTCCTCGTGGTAAAATTGTGTCAGCATGTAAAAATAATAGAATCGCACCTTTGGAAGCCTTTGCGCCAGTATTCAATTGCATATATCGCCCCTTTTGGGAATGAATAACTTTATCAGCGAAAGCTTCAGCAAGTTCTATTGTGCCATCGGTTGAACCACCATCACTTACAATTATTTCTGTAGGTAATCTTTTCCCCGTACTCATTAAAGCAGCATTTTTAGATGATTTTAATGTTAATTCAAGATTTTCTACTTCATTTAAAGTAATTATTATTATACTAACTAGCAATAGTATCACCTATGCCTTATTTTCCTATTCTACGATTTCTTGTTTTATCTTCTATTATTTTGATATAGAGCCCGAGAGATTCTAAAACCTTTGCTGTGTAATATGGATAATGAAAATATTCATTACTTTCTGCTATTTTTAAGCCCTCAATAAAACCAAGGAGGGAAACTAAATCGTCTTCAATATCTATATCAATTAGGGGTGTTAACAAATGAAGTTTAATCTCTTCTAATTTGCAGAACTTGGAAAATTGAATAATTTCGACACCACTCGTAAAAAGATTATAGTCTTTGAACCAATTTGGATTGTAATACCGAGAAACTCCTACCAGATAGATACCACCTTCACCAGCAGGTCCGACCACGATACTATTTGTTTTACTTATTGTTCCAAGGCTATTGAATGCGGAATTAATTAATGAAGGTGCCATATATGGTAAATCGGCCCCAATTACTGCAATAAGATCATTCCCACTTTCGATCGATGCTTGTACGACTGATCCAAATCTCTCATCGAAAGACGAGCCGTTCTGTAAATAGTAGTTAATATCTAATTTAAGATCATTAGTTTCTTGAATATCTTCAACTATCTTCTGTAGTCTATGAAAATCTTCTTCCGGATAGTAACCAATTTCAATCGAATTAGCTTTACTTTGAGAAGCAAGGATAATTGTGTCCTTTAACATTGCTTCTGCTAGTAAACTAGCTTCGATCTCTGATAACGAAGTAGTTTGCGAAAGTCTTGTTTTTACAAGTCCCGGAGTTGGTACTTTTGTAAAAATAAGTACAGATTTTTTCATCATTATTAAATAATAATAAATTTACGGCTTTTTTGCTATCCACAAGCCTCTTCCTACCTTTTTTTCATGTGCTGCTTTTTTCCAGGCAAGTACTCCCTTTTCAGCTGCAAGATATAGTTCAGGACCAAATCCGGCTTCTATGTCTGGTTTGGCTTTTTGAAGTATAATAATGTAGATATCCATGTGCTTAGCAAAATCCTCTTGTAGATCTTGTTTTTCAACAATCTTATAGCCAACCTTTTCAACTAATTCCGAATATCCATTTAAAGTTTGAAGATCGGGAAAAACCATAAACTCCATCAAGAAATCAGATTCCTCTTCTAGTGTACTTACAGACCCCCATATCCAATCAGTGAATGCTAATGTACCTCCTGGTTTTAGTACACGCCATGTCTCTTCAATCAGACGCGTTTTATCTCGGATATAACACCAAGCATCTTGACCCCATACGACATCAAATGAGTTACGATGTGCTGGGATATCAAGCCCTGATCCGATTCTATATTCGATTTTATCTGCATATGGTCTTCCTTCAGTCCTTTTTTTAGCTTCAAGTACCATCTCTGGAGTAATATCAAGCCCTACTACATTTATTCCGTACTTTTCAGCTAGATGTCTTGCTGGTCCTCCTAAAGCTGAACATATATCTAATAGTGTAATATCTTGTCCTACCTTATCAAGTCCTGCTTTTTTGGCAAGGATATCCGTTTGTTCCGGACCACCAACATGTATTTGTTCCCCCATAAGTAGTTCCCAGAGCTTTCCACCAGCTCCCGCATAAACTTCACTTACATCATTAACACTAAAATCATATCGTTTGTGATTTACCATTGAATAATCAACATTGTAGTATAAATTTAGAGAATATACCAAAAATTAGAAAAAATATTATTTAAATTCTTGTTGTTAAAATTATAGATTTTTTCTAGTCTTTTATTGCTTTTTTAGGTTTCTTTGTTGAGAATTGAAAACACTTCGGATCTGCGGCTAAAATGTCTCCATTGTAATAATAAGCACTACTTCGGCACCCAAAGCAATTTGAATTATTGGAACAAGAACCACAGTTACCGGGTAATTTAGTTAGATCTCTAAAATCTAACATTAAAAGGCGTTGCTTAGTTTTCTCAACAAGAGTTTCTAAATCCTCCTCGTGAACATTACCAAACTCTTTAGTTCTTATAACTGAGCAAGGTACTAACCATCCTTCGGTAGTCACGCAAACAACAGTTCCGCAATAAAATTTTGATACATCCATGGGACCACATGAGGGATCGTCGGGGTAATTTGTTCGATCTCTATGTTCGTATGCGTCCTTTATCTGGTCATTATTAGGTTCCCAAGAAGGATTTCCAATACGGTGAATTACAGGATTAAATAGCGTTAAACAAGTTTTTATTCCAAATTTTTCTTGAAAATACGAAATCATGGCTTTCGCATCTCCATCAGCTAGAGGAGTTGTATAAGTGATACAATTTACAATTGCCCCTGGATCTTTTCCAGCTTGTAAAATGTTTTTTATCCCCTTTAAAATAAGATTAATATGATCAGGGTTACCTTCGCATTGTTTTCCTCCATGCATTAACTTATATAAGTCAAAATCAAGAGTATCTAAGTGAGTAGAGATAAATCCTTTATGTGATGCTTCAACTGCCCTTTTTGCTACCTCTGGATTTGCGAGAGGTATGCCGCTTGTCCAAATATTGTTTATCAATCCTAAATTAGAAGCGTAATTACACAATTCGTACCAATCACCTCTAACCAATGGATCTCCTCCCAACCAGTCAATCATTTTTACACCCAACTTGGCTGCAGAATCTAATAGGCTACGAATTTTACTTGATGTTAAACCTTCTGGGCTATCTGGTAAACTTCCAGCATAACAGTAGTTGCATAATTGAGGACATTTTAAAGTTGATTCAATCTGTAAGATATAAACCATTCCGTCTTCATAGTATTTCTTTTGGAGTTCAATTTCTGATGCCATACCAGCGTGTGCCAGTGGGATATCTTCTTTTGTCATTTTTCACTCTTCGAATGGTAATTTAATTCAATGATACATAAATCAAAATGCACATCATTATTAAAAACCGATTGTTAATTCTTGAATCAACAAAGCTATCAAGGAAGATCCCATACAAACAAATACCCACCAAAAACTTAGTTTTGGCCATGGTTTATTTTTATAGTTATAACCCAATTTGACTTGTTCATACAACACGATGACCGCCCACACTATTAAGGTGATATCAAAAACCCATGTGGCAAATTCAAGGCTTTCGGGTGGTAGATTAGCTAAATATCCTGCATATGTACCAAATCCTAGAAGTTGTTCTTCCAACGGGAGTCGTCCAATTAAAAATACTAAGCTAATATGTGCTATTAGTACCCAAGAAACAACCATAGAATGCAAATTTATCCAATTCCAAGTTTTAAGCTGGAATTTTTTTTTAAAGAGCATTTTTCCTTTAATTTTTTCGATTATGACTATCAAGACCCATACTATTGCTATAAAAGCAGAAATGTATGTAATAATTAATGTATCAAATGAACCGCTAGCGGTCACTGGTAACATAAAAGCTTGAAAAACAACAATAAGACGAGATATCGCACTTTTATAATACCAAGCAACTCCGATGTTTAATATTACTATAGCATATACCCAATTATGAGCCCATCGCATATCTTGATTAAAAGCATCAAAAGCAAAGGGCATAAGCCACCACACCAAATACGATAAGCCCATTATGATAAGACCTAATCCTGGGCCTACTAAATATTTATTTGCATTTTCATCGTTTTTATTTTTCTCGTTTTTTTCTTCAGACATATCAATTTCACCATTCCATATAAGATAATTAATTCTTGTTTATTAATTATTTAGAGCTTCTTTCTATTTGCAAAATCAAAATTAATTATTTTTTTTCTGATATAAAGTTATTTTTTACAAATAATTAGTTGAAAGAATTTATAGAATTTTTTAGTAAAGATAATCTGGTCTATAAGTTCAAACTTAGCACCTTTTAATTCTCTAAAAATATTATGTTGCATTTCAGAGGAGTGAGATAAAATTTTTTCCCAAAAACCTAAATAGAAGTTATAAAAGATGCGTAATTTTGGTTCTGAGGGCTCGTGATGATCAAAAATAAAAAGATACGATCCTCCTTTTAAAACGCGATGAATATCCTCTAATACTCTATATCTTAGAGTTTTATCCATTTCATGTAAAGCCGCAGAGATTAAGACAATATCAAAAGATTCTGGTGTAAATCTGAGGTTACCAGCATCCATCACCTTAAAATCTAAGTTAGAATAATGATTTTTTTTAATTGCTCTATTAATTTGGCCTTCCGATAGATCTGCTCCAATAATATTGCAGTCAGAATAAACTGAATTTGCGAGCATCGTCGTTAAAGTTCCAGTTCCGCAACAAAGATCTAATATAAAATCGTTTCGTTTAATTAGAGGTGAAATTAAATTAATAAGATGCTTTCTTAGATTTTTTTCACCAAAAATACTGAGTCCAATTTTCAGTGATCTATCATAAAATTTAGAGATAACCCCATCGTATACCCATTTGTATCGATTTTGAGTTTTTCGGGGTTCAATCTTCTCTTCTTTTAACATAGTGGATTTCTAAGTTAATTTTGATTATGTAGCAGCAATTCTCTTTGGATATTTCGTTTGAGCTTTCAAATTTTCTTGTAAAAGTTTATTTACAAGATTGAATTTGATATCTCGGAAATTAGTGTTATTCCACAAATTATTCAATTCATGAGGATCACTTTCACGATCGTAAATATCTCCAAAGTTATCTACTCCTTCGTATATTGTTAATTTATAATCTTCAGTAATTAAATGCCTTAATCGGGAATCTAAAGGTCCTATTTCTTCATCATTTTCGATTAAAACACTATCTCTTATCTTTTTATGAGGATTGTCTAAAATTTGGGAGATGTCGTATCCTTGCATCCCTGGAGGGTGATAACGGTCCCTTATATTTAAGAGGTTTAGGATTGTCTTAGGGAGATCGATGCTACTTACCAATGCATCTGAAACGCTAGTTTTAGTGAGTCCGGGTACTTTCCAAATTAAAGGAATGTTTAATACACCGTTAAAGGGACAAGGACCTTTAAATAGTAACCCATGATCGCCCATCAAGTCTCCGTGATCGCTTGTAAAAATAACCATTGTGTTTTCTGAATAACCTAGCTTTTCTAAAGATGCTAATATTTCACCGATACTAGAATCAACATAACTTATCGCAGCGTATGTTAAAGCCGTGAGTTTTCTGACTTCGTCTTCAGTTGATTCTCTTATGAAAGCTCTTTTAAATGGAGGATTCTTTAGATGTGTCCCTAAATATTGGTGGTTATATAAATTCTTTATATCTTGAAAACTTGAAGGGAGTTCTATATCTTCTGGTTTATACTTGTCCTGAAATCTTTTTGGCGGGTAAAGAGGATAATGAGGATCGGGAAAAGAACAATGCAAATAAAAAGGTTTTTCTCCATATTTTCCCTGTGCATATCTATCAAGGAACGATAATGTTCGCTCTTTCACATAAGTCGTATTGTAGAGATCACCTGGAATATCTTCACAAAATAAATTAAATAGGTTATCGTAGTTTTGAACTCGCTTTTTCATTTCTTCAGCGATCTTAGGTGCTCTCTCTTCCAACCATTCTGTATAATGTCCAGCACACACTGTACCATTTCCAGAGACTAGTTCCACTTCATCGTAGCCGTAATACGGAAGGGGAAAATTCTTTCCTACAGGGTCGTCTCTACCCTTGTCTACAGCCCAACTGATTAAACTCTCAGAAGATTTTGCTCTATGTCTAAATGGGCCTAACCAAAACTGATGGTGTATTTTCCCAACTGCAGCAGTATACCAGCCTCTTTTTCGTAGCACTTTTGTAATGGTAGGGAGGTTTTCATCTAAATTTATTCCATTACTCCTTACACCATGTACGTTTGGATACAAACCCGTAAGTAAAGTTGCTCTGTTCGGCATACAAATAGGATTTGTGCAATAATAATTGGAAAAACGTACACTCCGTCTTGCTAGTTCATCAATATTAGGGGTTTTTACAATGGGATTTCCTGCACAACCTAAATGATCAGCCCGTTGAGCGTCAGTAATAATAAATAATACATTCATTTTATCTTTCATAATCTCTAAATTATCAAATCTTGCTTGTCGGTTAAAAATATAATCTGTTATCTGAATTCATTATTGTTGTTAGAAAATATAAAGTTTCTTGTAAATATCCGTAAGAACACCCCTTACACTTGATAAGTTTTATAAGTGTCCTTTAATTCCCATTTTAATATATAACTTAGAAGGGATGTATTAGTTTTGTTGCTACTAAAAATGACTAGAATTAAACTTAGGAAATCATTTAAGCAATTTTATCCCTGTTTATTGTTATTATTAAATCTTCTCTTATTATTACTATAAATACCCCTCTCTTCTTTTAGAAGTAAGGAGATTATTTTCTCTTTTAGGGGGTTGTGTATAAAATTTAAATAATTAAATATAGGTAAAAAATAATGGAAAAGAACAGCAACATAAGTGTTTCGCAAATAATGGAAGAAATTAGAGATACGCTTATTCTTCCAGATAAAGCGTATTTTTTCGATACAACGCTCCGTGATGGTGAACAAACCCCGGGTATTAGCTTTACGCACAAAGAGAAAATTTCTATTGCGCAAGCACTAAATGAGATGAATATTGATGTAATAGAAGCAGGATTTCCAATCACTTCTATTGGCGATTTTGAAGCATGTAGAGACATAGCTAAATTAGGTTTAGATTCTGAAGTAATGGGATTAGCGAGAATGGCAAAACTTGATATTGATAGAGTTATTGAAGCGGATTTGGATAGCATTCACCTTTTTATTGCAACCTCGGATATCCATCTTAAATCAAAACTTCAGATGAGCCGAGAGGAAGTAATAGAACAAATTCAGAAACAAGTTTCTTACGCAAAAGAACATTATTCTACGATTTTATTCTCCGCTGAAGACGCAACTCGTTCCGATCTTAGTTTCTTAATTAGAGCAAATCTAACTGCAATTGAGAGCGGAGCTACGAGAATTAACGTTCCCGATACTGTAGGTACCATATCACCAAAGGCGTTCGGATATATGGTAAATAATGTATACAAAGCGATTCCAAGAGAGATAAGAATAGCGGTACACTGTCATAACGATTTTGGCTTAGCTGTTGCGAATACTATTGCAGGTTTCGAAAATGGCGCTTCTGAAGCACAGACAACTATAATGGGATTAGGGGAACGAGCAGGTAATGCCTCTTTCGAGGAAACAGCAATGTCACTCTATGCGCTATACCAACTACCAATGAATATCATAACCAAAAAGATATTTCCTACTGCAAAACTTATTGAGAGTTATTGTGGGGGAAAAGTTAAAATAGGGCGACTTCAACCGTTAATCGGACAGAATGCGTTCTCTCACGAAGCGGGAATCCACGCTCACGCGATGATAAAAAACGCGCGAACTTACGAGCCAATTACTCCACAGTTAATCGGAATAAGCAGATCAGACAATGTTATAGATATAATTAAGCAATCCATTAAATTTGGAAAACACAGCGGGGGACACGCGTTAAAGGCAAAATTAGGAGACTTAGGGATTGATACCAACGAACAACAATTCGTTAAAATTATGACCCATATTAAAGAATTTGGCGATAAAGGACACGAAGTTTCTGAAGAAGATTTTTTAGCAATCGTAAAGGATGTAATGGGAGAAATTCCCGAGGAAGAACAATACGTGATACTTGAAGAACTAACAGTTCTAACGGGTTCTATAACCCCTACTTCAACTGTGCGCTTGAAAATAAGAAACGGCGATTTTGTAGAAAAAGTTGCTTCTTCGGTAGGAGTTGGACCTGTTGATGCATCAGTAAATGCCATCGTTAAATGTTTTAAACCTATGAGCAACATTAAGCTATTGAATTTCCAACTCGATGCGATCACGGGAGGAACTGAAGCACTAGGACATGTAACAATTGAAATTTTAGATATCGAAAGTAAAATAATTGTTAAAGCTAGCGCAACTCACGAAGATATAGTAATGTGCTCCGTTTTAGCCCTTGTAAAAGGCTTGAACTTAATTGTTAAGAGAAAAAGCTCAGAAAATTAGTAACATTATTCAAAGAGTTTAATTGATCTAAATTATGGGTTTAACAATCACAGAGAAAATTCTTAGAGATCACTGCCAGAATAAAAGTGCATCTGTGGGTGATTTTATTATGGTAGATATTGATAAGTGTTTAGCAAATGACATAACCGCTCCTATTGCCATTGAAGTATTTGATGAAGTTATAACTGGAAAGAATGCAGATGTTTTTGATCCCAAAAAAATAATTTTAATCCCAGATCATTTTACTCCAAATAAAGATATAGCTTCTGCTGCTCAGAGTAAAATTCTTAGGGATTTTGCTATGAAATACAATATTACTAACTATTTTGAAGTCGGTAGGGGTGGCATTGAGCATTGTCTCATACCTGAAAAAGGGTTAGTGTCTCCTGGAGACGTTTTCATTGGAGCAGATTCACATACTTGCACATATGGGGCTCTTGGGGCCTTTGCAACAGGTGTTGGTTCCACAGATTTAGGTGTTGCAATGGCATCAGGAAAATGTTGGCTTAAAATTCCAGAATCAATTAAATTCATATTTTCAGGTAAGTTAGGAGAATGGGTTTCCGGAAAAGATTTGATTTTGTATACAATAGGAAAGATTGGTGTAGATGGAGCTTCTTATAAAGCTATGGAATTAAGCGGAGAAGTTCTCAGCAGTTTATCCATGGCTAATAGGTTCACAATTTGCAACATGGTGATCGAAGCTGGAGCTAAAAATGGAATTATTTCTCCCGATAAAATTACATCTTCCTACTTAGAATCATGTGGTTTTAGCTTTGGAAAGAGTTACCAAAGTGATAGTGATGCAGAATATATCGACATAATAGAAATTAATTGCGATAAGATTGAACCTCAAGTGGC
>JAEOTS010000026.1 GCA_016839745.1 Promethearchaeota archaeon | reverse complement strand
TTAAACCCAAGACTTTTGTACCTATACGTTTTTCCCCGTTCCTTTCCAGGTTCTTTCCAAAAGAAAGAGTCGTTTATTACTTTTAGATACTCTTTCGCGAATGTTTTTAATTCCGATTTTTTCGTTATGTTTAGCGATTTCGTCAGTCGCACAATATCATCTTGGTATAGATATACTTCCCCGTCGTTAAAACCTCGACAGCACGAACCACACATCTGACAAGAGAACTCAATTCCATTCTCAAAGGCTTTTGATACTTTTATTTCAGTCGATGTCAAAATAACGCTTAATCTATTTTGATCCGTTTAACAGATAATTTAATAATGGTAGTGTGGTAAATTTATATTTAAATATTAATTCATTGATTATTCTAGAAAAAATAGAACTCGGATTAATGAACGTAGTTAAATTATTAGTCCATTAATAGCTGTAAAGATGACTGTTGATTTACCTAACTTTGAAAAGGAATTAGAAATTATAGAAAATATTATAATAGAGAAGGGTATCCAACAATCTGATAATTATAAAGAGTGGTTCGATTATTTCGTTAAAATCTATGGTAAAAAACGCACTGATCTTCGTTTATTTGCAATAAATTCCTTGATTTGTTTTATAACTAAGCTCTTTATCGCGAAATACATTCTAAATCATGATCAATATTCGTTTAAAATTATTACAGAATTGAACGATATTGTCAAGGAAAAGTATAATATTGAAATTTCAACCGAACTTACATATTTTAATCCGTTTTTCGACGCTTTAAAAGAATTAGAGCATAAAATTTTTCAAAAGTTAGTTGAAATTACAATTAGCAGCATGAATTCCTTAAATATTAATCCGGAATACATCTTTGATGTAATAGTTCAAAACCTTCTATCCTCTCATATAAGGCATAAATCTGGAGAGTTTTATACTCCACCATTTATAGTTAAAAAAATGGTAGAAGAAGCTTATAGTTTCGGTGATGAAGTTCTTGATCCTTGCTGTGGTTCAGGAAACTTCTTAATTGAAATTATTAAAAAGATCTTAAGCTCTAATAATACCGATAAAGACAAAATTGGAGCAGTAAAAAATGTGTATGGCTGCGATATAAATCCAATTTCAGTCTACTTAACAAAAATCAATTTACTCTTTTTATTAAAGCAGGAATTTACTGAAATTAACCCAAATTTCAAAAGAGCTGATTTTTTATTCCAAGAAGAAAACTTTTCTAAGGAAGATTTTGATTTGATTATTGGGAATCCGCCTTGGTTTACTTTACGGGATATAGACTCTCTGAATTACCAAGAAAAAGTAAAAAATTTATCTGCACTCTTGGAGATAAAACCTCTTCCTAAAAATGTGTTGAATATAGAAATAGCATCTCTGTTTTTCTATAAGGCTAATTTAACACACATGAAAAAAGATGGAAAAATATTTTTTGTAATAACTCAAGGTGTAATAACCGGGTCTCACGCAGCTCGTTTTCGCAATTTTAAAGGCTTTCATAACATTAAGCTATGGGCATTCACGCGGGAAATTACTGGGATATTCAACATTGATTTTATTTGTATCTTTGCTCAGAAATCTGCTGATAATGATCAAAATTCTAATTTAAAAATTCCTCTCTTTCTCTTTTCAATAAATAAAAATGGAAGAAAACTGAATTATTTTGATCCAGTAAATTTGATTTTGGAAAAAACTGAAACTATGTTACCTTATGCCATAGAGACTAGGGCAGATAAAACATATACTAATAAATTAATCACCAGTGAAGAATATGAAAAACTCATACCAATCAAAACAAGTAAATATAAAAAATTATTCCATAAGGGGGCTGACCTAAACCCACGGAACTTAATATTTGTAAAATTCAAAGAACTTAATAAATCTCTTGTGGAAATTAACCCTGATATAAGGATTTTTAAGAGAGCTAAAGAACCTTGGAATGAGAAATTATTTATGAACGAGATAATTGAAGGAGAGTATCTCTTTAAGGTTATCAAAAGCACAGAATTGGTTAAATTTTATGTATATGATTTTTATCATGTCTTCTTACCGTTAAGAGGCGAAGATTTGTTTTTTGATTATCATACTTTAAAAATAAACGCTAAGAATTTCTACGATAAAATAAATAAAATCTACTTAGATTATAAAAAAGAATCAACTAAAAACAATTCTTTAATGGATAACTTGAACAGGTGGTCTAAATTGATAAACAATAGACAAATCTCTAAAATAAAAGTAGTATATAATAACTCAGGATCAACGGTTAATTCTGCAGTGGTTCAAGGGGATTACCTAATAACAGGGGATTTAAGTTTTTTTTCAACTGATAACATTAAAGAAGCATATTACTTGTCAGCAATATTAAACTCACCGTTACTAACTGCTCAAGTTCAAATAAAAAAAAGCTCTCGGCATATCTTTAAAATTCCTTTTGAAATTCCTATAAAATTATTTGATGATACTAACAAAAATCATTTGAACTTGGCTGATTTGGCTAAAAAAGCTCATTATATATCAGAATCTCTTACTCTTGAATTACTTAAAAAAAATAGTAATAATGTATCTAAAATTAAAATACAAGCACTTCTTAACAAAAATTTAGCTCAAATTTTGAATCAAATTGATGAAATTTTAATTTATGAATTGAAATCTTGATTAATAATCGATATTTCATAATAAAATAAAAGGGCTAATTCTTATTATTTATTATATTAAGGTTATGTTTTAATATTGTTTATACCCGATGCAAAATGAGAAACTTCGTTTTCAAAATACTTGTTGGCGGTGATGGTGCTGTTGGTAAAACCACGCTACTCCGAAAATATGTAGATGGTACATTCGACGAATCTAGCATAGCAACAGTAGGGGTCGATTTTTTCATTAAACAAATCATTTACGAGAATGTAGGGAGTTGCACGCTCCAGATCTGGGATTTAGGGGGCCAAGTGCGCTTTAGACACTTGCTAGAAAGCTTTATTATGGGTGCTAAAGGAGCGCTATTGCTTTTTGATCTCACCAGAATGCCAAAAATTGATAATATTTTAAATTGGGTAAATATTGTTAGAATGCACGATTTCGATCTTCCAATAATACTTGTCGGAACCAAGCTAGATTTGGAAGAATTTATTGCTGTTGATGATGAATCAGCAAAAAGCATAAAAGATGCGTTTAATATGATCAAATACGTAAAGACCTCGTCAAAAACTGGAACTAATGTTGAGCTCGTATTCGATCTTATAGCAAAAGAATTAATGAAAAAAAGTAAGTACTAAACTTTATTTTTGGTTATTTACTCTTTTTTATGGTATTGAATTATGGATGATGAATTAGTAATTTTAGGTTCTGGAGGCGGACGTCATCACATTAGAACGCAATATAGAGCTACTGGGGGTATCCTATTCAAATTCAACGGAAATCAAGCTCATATAGATCCAGGACCAGGCGCCATTGTGAGAATCAACCAATACAATGAAGATCCTACAAGGACAAATTTATTTATAGTGACACACCTGCACATTGACCATTTTAATGACTTATGTGCGATTATCGAAGCTTCCAGAGAACGACTTCACGACAGGAATTATAACTATTTTAAAAAGGGTACTTTAATAACGACTGAAGAAACACTCAAATTTGTTCCAAAATACCACCAGGATATGCTTGAAACGATTGTTCCATTCAAGGGAGGCGATAAATTTAACTATAATGGAGTAGAAATAGTTGGCACTAAAGTTATACACGCTCAAGTTGAAGGTTTTGGTTTAATTTTTAACTTAGAAAATTATTCAATAGCCTTTACCAGCGATACAAAGGTATTTGAGGGATTTTCTGAACAATTTTCAGGAATAGATATAATGGTTTTAAACTTACTCAGACCAGACTCTATAACTTGTCGTAGGCATGTTTGTACAGACGAGGTTATCCCATATTTAAATAAAATTACTCCTCCTCTAAAAGGTCTGCTAATTACTCATTTTGGGAGCTATATGGACAGTAACTTTTCCCCCAAAAATTATATTCCAAGCCAAATCACAAAATTACGAAAAGAAACTAATATAAAAACGATAATTGCCGCAGAAGACGGTTCTAAAATTAAAATTTCGGATTTTTTATGAAATTCGTTACTGATATTAGTACACCTTTAATTTATAATACGATTATTTTAAAAGACATAAATATAATTATTATCTAGAAGGGAAATTTAACGAGATAATTTGAGCTAACATTGGATTTCGCCCTCTATTAAACTCGTTGAGTTTAATTCTCTCCCTGTTTATTAATATTTTGCTCAAATATGTCTTTCCCTTCTTTTCTCTTTAATATTTTTAGATTTTGAAGCTGAATCTTTTCTATATCACTCGTTATCAAGAGATTTTGACTTTTTTGAAAGAAATTCTAAGTATTCTCTTTCTTTGTCTTCATGAATTTTCATAATTTGCTCCTTTTTTTGTAGCCATTCAGGACCATCCAAAGGATACCATCTTAGGCTAAAAGCAGTAAAGAATAAGAGGATAGCGGGGACGATAGAAAATGCAATCATAATCCCAACTATCGCTATAAATTCTTGAGGTTGCTGCTCAGAACGAAATCCAAATCCGCTAATTATTGCGAGGAAAATTGCGTTAGCTATTGAAACTGAAGGTTTCGTAACGATTGCATTCACTCCACCATAAACTGCTTCTCTCCTTTTTCCTGTAATCAATTCATCGTTATCAATTACATCTCCCATTATCGCAAAATTACCAATTGCAGCACCACCATACCCAATTCCTACGAGTAAAAATGGAATTGTAGCTAAAATCGAATTGTAACCAACTACAAAAAGTAGGATTAATCCAATAACAATCGTATATGCGTTTATTATCATTGTTTTTTTTGGTTGCCATTTTGCAATTTTTCTTAAAGTTATAATCAATCCAAGGATAATTCCTATGATAGTACCTAGTAAAACATAGATCGGAGATTGACCTGGTATGATATAATCTATGTAATATAGAATTCCTGTAAAAAAAATAGGATAGAGTGTCGCAATTAGAAAAGCTGGAATCATAAGAATCCAAAATGGTTTATTCTTTAAAGTTAATTTTAATCCTTCAATGAAACCTTCATGTTCTTGAAGCTGAGTAAACATGTTTTCTTTTATTCCAAATGAAGTTACGAATAATAACACAGAACTGCCAATACCAATAGTTACAATCACTGGTCCGAACAAAGGATGGATGCCTTCTTGACCAGTAAGAAAAACTACAGGTAAGATAAATCCAAGAATTAAATTAATTAAACCTAATGTATAATTATATACTCCTATGCTAGCTCGACCCTTGGCAGTTATAGCAATCTCATTGGGTAGCGAAAAAAAACAGACCCCTACTATAGTAAACATCGTATCTAAGAGGAAAAGTGCCACCGTAAAATTTATGAATAAACCAACTTGGTTATCTAAAGGAGAAATTGGGAACCAACAGAAAATGAAAGCTAATCCGTAGAAAATCGAACCATAACGAATATATGGTACCCTCCTCCCAATCTTTGTTCTGGTGTTATCGACAATGTAAGAAGCTATAGGATCGTTAATAGTATTCCAGATTATGAATATTAACCAACCAATTATTAGTAAACCTTCATCAGCACCTAGTTTTACATTGTAAAAAAAGGTTAGATTAGCAAATACAAATCCATTTAACAACCCATTTGCTAAGCCCCCTATGCTATAGCTTAATTTTGTTTTTACTGAAACTGATTCTTCGGGGAGTTCGAAATTTTCCTTCATAATCAATGTTCGTTTAATTGATATTTAAAGTTTCTATTTATCACAACAAGTAAAAGAGTTAATGGAAATTAGATTTGTCTTAGATTTTAGATATTAGAATAAAAGCAGGATTAGTCAATTGATTTCCAATGTCTACATACTATACACTGAAGGATTCTTTCTAGTTTGCCAGAGTTACCATGTGAGCCTCTCTTAAGGATTCTATTTACCATAACATTTCCGCATTTTTCGCAAACTCTTAAATTTTCAGTTACTAGTTTCACTATTATTCACTCTCGTCTCCACAATAGAATTTTGAAAGAACTTCAATCTTCTAAGTAATATATTCTTACACAAAAAAATTACAAACTGTAATTTTGTTAAAATAATAGGGTAAGGGTTAATAAATTTATTTTAAAACAAAGTAGCAAATTATTTTAACTTAAAATCGCCCTGAGGGATTACTCTTGAAGTCCATCTAGTTGAATCCCAGAGTTATTGTTTTTACTATTGTTATTCTCACTATTTTTCAGTACTGTAATTAAGATTGCAATAAAAATTAACGCACAGCCTAACCAACCTAACCATGTCATAGTTTCATCACCAATGATGAAGGACGCAAAGATTACAGCAAATACAGGTTCTAAAGTAAAAATAATAGCCGTTTGAGTTGACCCCTGATGTTGTTGGCTCCAATTTTGAAAAATAAAGGTTCCAGTAGTAACTACTAAACCCATATAAATAAATATTAACCAAAAGGGTAAACTAACATTCATCAGATCATACGTTTCATTAAGCAAAAATGCGCCCCCAAAACTAAGAACGCTAATTGTAATTAATTGAACCGCGGAATAAAGATATACATCTACTATTCGAACATATCTATCGTTTAATACGATAAAAAAGGCGTATAACACAGCACAAAGAAGGACTAGAAAATCTCCTATTATGATATTTGACTCTCCTTCTAACGACAGAAACACCATTCCACTTATAGAAATGATTACAGCGAGCCATACTCTCTTCTTGATGACTTTTCTAAAACCTAACCAAGTGATAAAAGGTACCATAATAGTACTTAACCCCGTAATAAACGCCGCTTTACCCGCCGTAGTTGTTTGAATACCGAGAGTTTGAAAAACGATCGCACTGTAGTACATTAATCCCGTCAAGGTTCCAAATAAGAGAATTTTTTTATTTATTCTTTTTATATGTATAAAATACGGAATAAATCCAATAATCGCTATTGAAAACCTTATCCCGAGGTATAAGAAAATGGGAACTTCTTGAGTGAGATTTTTAGTTATTATGAACGACGTGCCCCACAAAAGTGTAGTTAACACCAATAGAATATTTGCAATTGTTTTGGGGTTGATTCTATAATTTTTTTTGGTTTTAGTCTCCATAGAAAACGCGATATATTGAAATTCTTGAGAAGAAAATTGTTTTATTAAAATTATTATTATTCAAAAGTCTTATACTTAAAAAAGTTTAATAGTTCAAATTAGATATATTTTGAACAATTTTATAGTATCTAATACTGAGAAGGATTAGATTTATTCCTTTAATATTTACTGGAAATAAAGAACATTAAAAAAAAAAGGAATTTAAAAATTTTTATTATTACATATACCATACAAAGGACTTAGGCATAACTCCTACAACATAACCAGATGGTAAGATGTGATTAGCACGGTTAGTAACGATACCTAAATAGACCTGATCTGGGTAGGAAGTACTTAGCGTGTAACTTCCACTTTGAGTACCAGGCGAAACATATATTTTCCTGGCCCATCTAAATCCTATGGGTACTTCTGGATCTGTAATTGGATAATTAAGGCCTAATATTGTGACTTCAAAATCATTATCTTGAATGCCATCGGTCACATACCATCCCGTAGTAGTCCAACCATCTTCACCAGCTTCTACATCGTCAGAAAATGCTATTTCTGGAATTGAGATATCGTCTACATACATATTTTGAAGGGTAAAGGCACCATCTTGCCACAGAGTAAAGTAAATATCAATATCGTGTCCAGCAAAAGGAGTGAGATCCATAGAAACAGGAATCCATCCACCACTTTCTCCAGTAAAAGCGTGCCAACGTCCAGCAGTTTCGTAAGCTGAAGGTTCACGTCCATCAGGTGTATTAGGATTGTCTTGAGCATGAGCCACATAATCTACGGTACCTGCAGCGTCTAACGTATACCATTCATCAGTATCCTGGTCATACACTTCTACGTAACCATAATCCCAATCACCTTCTATCTCATAATATGTCATGAAATCGAGAGTTGCGCCACCGGCAGGGATAGCGAAAGTTTGGTAGAAGCTACGCCACGACCAAGCCAGAGCGTCGGAATACCATTCATAAGTTCCACTATAAGCAGTTGTTCCAGCAAAATCCGTGCCATCAATATACATCTCAGATCTTGCATCCGTGGTAAATCGGTAATAATGTGGAGTATAAGGTTGTGGATTACCCCACCACCAGCTTACATCTATCTCCCAATTTCCACCAAAAATAGGTTCACCCCAATATCCCCATAACGCATAGTCAATTGTCCAACCCCTTGTATCAGCGCTTCCTATATCTATGAGATCGTAGCCATATATACCTCCATATATAGATGTGTCATCTAAATAGTTAGCAACGGTCCACCAATCAAAAATCCAATCAAAAGGATACCAAATGCCATGTTTCCTTAGAGTTTTTACAATACCCTCGATACCATTAGCCTGCTCCTGAACTAAATCCGTAATAAAATCTGCTCCGCCAAACTTTTCATATAGATAGAGTGCAAAGAGATGAGCACAACCGTAATCTTCTAATGAATTACCCCAGAAGGTAAGAGATGTAAATGGGTGAAATGCCATGTAATACATAAGATGACCGTCTGGATGACCATAACCACATAAAAAGGCAGCTAAATCAGCTAATCCTTCGTCAACCCATGAAGGTTCGTCAGGATCTTGGTCAAAATGGATTAAGTGCTCGAACTCGTGAGCAAAAGTACCTTCATACAAATAAGGACGCCCTCCATCTGGGCCAGCTCTGTTTATCCAATCATAAGAGTCCATATGAAACATATTTTTGTTGTTCTCCGCATCCTCACTTGCTGAGAAATAACCTGCTATATACATTTCTGCTGTAGGATCATAATATGCCACATCACGAATGTTATGGATAAGAACCCAACATTTCTGACCCTCATCACCACGAGGTAAGGGTTCACCATAGATAGCAGTATCAGTTGGGTAGATATTAGTGTCGAATTCGTTTAACATATAGACTAACTGGTCATGGGTAATTAAGTCTTGTGTTCGTAGCCAAGGTTCACTATCATCGCCATTAGGATTTGGAAAATAATAAGTTGTACCATCAAAGCTGTCGTAAGCTGCTTTTTCTATACAAATAATGCCGTGAAGACCATCCAAGACAACTACAAAAGTCTCATCATAATCAATATTCAACCCACTATCAGAAACAGTAATAACTAACTCCTCACCGATAGTAGCAGGGTCACCCATTGGTGAAGCTTGGGTTGCTATTGCGGCTCCTACTTCTGCGGCATATTCACGAATCGCTACTTCTTTTTCACCCAACATTTCAGGAGAGGCATCCATTGCTAATGGTCCATCAGCAAAAAAATTATAGGGTGCAGCTGTTGCTGGAGTTAAAAGTGAAGTGAATAGTAGCCCAAAAGAACTTAGAGATAACAACGCTATTATAGTAATCGCTATTGTTTTATTTTTCATTTTTATTTTTCTCCAATTTGTTTTTTATTTTTTTATTTCAACTTTGTTGATTTATAATATAAAGTTAGTTTTTGTATAATTCGCGAAATTCTCAGTGTTTTACAACATTTGAGAATGGTTCGCGTATTTCCAAAAAGTCAAATAGACTTTATTCGGGAATATTTTATAATGGCTATTTACTAATATTTAAAATTTTCTATTTCACATGAAAAGTAGGAAAGAGGAGTGGAGCAACCTTCCCATTTAGTGTGATCTTACTGTGTAAAAAAATTTAGACATAGATGTAATTGAAATAAAGCAAATGATTTCTGTGTTCAAAAAGATTTAGTGAATAGTTTTTTGTGAGTTAATAAAAATTTTCATATAAATTTATGAAATTTAGTTATAAAAATTTTGCACAACACCTCATATTTAAATATATGGGGACTATTACAGATAAGACAATTTGTTTTTTTTGATTGTTATTTCAACTTTGTTGATTGCATTATGCAATCAACATTCTATATAATCCTTCTGAACTAAATTAAATTGGGTTTAAAACACCTTTTATTATTCTCTTGCATTAAAAATGTTATAAATGCATATTTTAGACATCAATATTTATAAGTAGCATATAATTAATCCATATAATCAAATTTATTCTTTTGGTTGAGAAATAAGAAAACTGGTGATGATTTGACTAAATCGTATAGTGAAATTAACGAAAAAATTAAGAAGGGTAGTGCGGTTATAGTAACTGCTGAAGAAATGATAAAAATTGTGGAAGAAAGAGGGATAAAAATAGCTGCTGAAGAGATTGATGTAGTGACTACAGGTACTTTTGGACCTATGTGTTCCAGTGGTGCATTTTTAAATTTTGGGCACTCTGATCCTCCGATTAAGTTCGAGCATCTATGGTTAAACGATGTTCACGCATATCATGGGAACGCAGCAGTAGATTGTTATATTGGCTGCACCAGGATGGCAGATATACGACCATTTGAATACGGTGGAGGTCATGTAATAGAAGATCTTGTTTCAGGAAAGGAGATTAGATTAAGAGGAAATTCATACACGACCGATTGCTATCCCTTGGCAGAAGTGGACACAAAATTTACTATTAACGAGATAAATCAGGCAATTTTATTAAATCCAAGGAATGCATATCAACGATATGTATGTGCAGTGAATAGCTCAGATAAAACACTGTATACTTACATGGGCAAATTATTACCAAAATTTGGCAATGCTCATTTTGCTGGCGCGGGTGCGCTAAGTCCTTTGAGCAATGATCCGGATTATGAGACTATTGGTATTGGAACCAGAATTTTCCTTGGAGGCGGTATTGGATACATCATTGGAGAAGGTACTCAACATAGCCCTGGAAGTAGATTTGGAACTTTGTTCGTTAAAGGGGATTTGAAACAAATGACGCCAGAATATTTAAGAGGTGTAACTTACGAGAAATATGGTACCTCTCTTTTTGTGGGGTTAGGAATAGCTATTCCAATATTAAACGAGGGATTAGCGAGAAAAACTGCTATATCTGACGCGGATCTTCTGACGGATGTTGTTGATTACGGCGTTCCGAGACGAGATCGCCCCAAACTAAAGCAAGTAAGTTATGAAGAGATGAAAAGTGGAAACATTGAATTGAACGGTAAAAAAGTAAAGTGTTCCCCTATGTCGTCATTTCATCATGCGAAAAAGATTGCTGAGACCCTAAAGGAATGGATTCAAGGGGGAAAATTTTTCCTAAATCCGCCAGCTGAAACATTACCCACTGATACAGTGTTCAAACCAATGAAAATAACATCAGAATTGAAATTCGTAAAAGATTTAAAGAAAAAAGCTGAAACATGCTACGATGACTGCCATATTAAGGTTGTAGCCGAAAAGATAGTAAGGAATAATGTAAATCACATTGTAATTATTGACCGAGAAAGCAAGTTAAGGGGAATTGTGACAAGTTTTGATATTACTAAAGCTATCGCTGACGATAAGCATAGATTAGATGAAATTATTACAACTCGAGTCATTACAGCCTCAGATAACGATCCACTCGATGTTGCAGCAAGACGAATGAAAACCAACGAGATATCCGCCTTGCCTGTAGTAGACGAGCAAAAAAAAGTAGTAGGAATTATTACTTCGGAGGAGTTGATGTGAAATTACTATAATAAATTGCACTTTACCATTTGGCATCATTCGGGATATTAATAGCTATTCTAAGATTATTAATGAAATTTTAAAATATGACATTACATTCAACATCCTAAAATTTTCGACGGGATCAAATGGAGTAAACTTATTGCTAGATGTTCCTGAAGATAAAATCAAAACGATAACAGAATCATTGAAAGAAAATAATGTAATTGTTAACAAGAAAGGGCGTGTGATAGTATTAGATAACTGTATAGATTGCGGAGCTTGCATTTCATTATGCCCTACCGAAGCGTTATACTTCAACGGCGATTTTAAATTAGAATTCTCCTATGAGAAGTGTATTGGATGTTTGTTATGTTTAGATTCGTGTCCACGGTATGCAATTGAAGAAATGTGAGTTAAGCTATTATTTTTTCTCTCTAACTACTGTTGAGTTATAATCTCAAAAATTTCCTCAAGGCGAGGAGTTTTTCTAGTTAAAGAAATACAGCGTTCTTCTTCACACCCTCTAAGAATAGCGATTAATTCGTTCAGATGAATTGTTGGAATCTCTAGCTTTTCGCCGAACCATTTTTCGATATTATCTCTATATTCTGGTTTACTTAAGGTATAGAGACAAGTTGGGCAAGGCATCAAAAGAAAATCCGCTCCCACATTTTCTGCACTTTTTAATTTGTTGTAAGTTATTTTAAGAGCTTCTCGAGGATTAATTAATAGTTGACTAGCACCCCATCCACAACAGTTTTCTCTTTCCTGGTAATCTACAGCATTCCCTCCAAAAAGCTCGATAAGCTCCTCAAGCTTGGTCTTACTTCCTAAGTAGCTATCTAGCGTTTTTTTATCTCTGGAAAGATTTAAGTAATGACAGCCATAATGAACAGCAACTTTAAGGTTCCTTAAGTCGAACTTTAAAGTGTTAAGAACTTCGTTCCGTATAAGATACAAAAAATCCAAATCGTGAACCAGTTTTAGCTTAGGATTTTCTAAAATATTGTATATTCCGGGGTATCTTTCCCCATCAACTTTTTTACTAATTGAATTTAATATATCCTGAGTTTTTACTCTTACTTCAGGGTTTTTTAGAAAATCTCTTCCTCTAAGAAGGGAATTATAGCATCCATTACAACTAAAAAAAGCGATATCTGCCTGTTGATTCATTTCGCTAAGGTTTCTTTCATTAATCGCAGAAAATTGAGCTCGAGTGATGAGATTTCTCTGGAAAAAAGTTCCACTGCAACATGATTGATTAAGGCATGTAATTGATTCTAACTGAAGTTCTTCTAATAGATCTTGAAATCCCCATCTCACGCCGGGGAAATACTTTTCTAAACATGCTTTGAATAAGCATAATTTTTTGTCTTTGAAATAATCTAAAGGATTTTCTGGGTAATCCTTTTCTATTTCATGTAAATCTAAAGCCAAGCTATTGAAATTCATAATTTTCTTTCAGATTTCTTTCTTTTTGATTTCTGCTTCTCTTTACTTGCTTTAAATACATATTTTATACGTGCAAAGTCGCATATAGTGTTTAATTCGTCGATTCGTTCTTGTGGTAAACCTTCTCCTAACGGTTCTTCTAAAACTGTCCCTCTCGTTAGATATCTTTCTGACATCTCAACGTATTTTCTTAAGTCATTATAACGAGGTCCATAACCTCTTTTAAAAGACTCGTTCCTTAGATTTATAATAAGCATGGGTATATTGATATTCTCTTTAGGACATACTCGCTTACATCGTTCGCATAAGTAGCAATGCCAAATATCTGAATCTTTTAAAACGCTTTTATCTCCACGAAGAACCTTTTTGATTATTTTTCTGCTATTAAAAGTAGAAACTTTTGCTGCAGGACAATCCCCAACACACTTTCCACACGCAATACACTGTATAATATTTTTATTTTCATCTACATCTTCTACGAGTTCCTCGTAAAATTCCCAATTCCAATCTAGTTCGGTATGTTCGTCCATTTTTTAAATGTTAATTGTTTTTAATTGGATATTTCAGTTTCTTAGAGAGATTAATTGATTATAATTATTAGTGATTATAAGATTTATTGATTATAAAAATAAATTAGAATACCACAATTAATTTTTCCAAAGAGCCTTCAACATTACCTTTTGAAGTAAATTTTTTTGATTAAAGGTGATTAGAACTAATATTTATTAAGAATAAAATTAATTTATGAATTACACTAGTAAATATTATAAGAAAACGCATATAAGCAAAAATCAACAGTATAGAATATTTTTTTTGGAGTATTTTTGAATGGTATTATATAAAGATGGGAAAGTCTATTTGAAGATAGTGTATTGGGGTATGGGTGGTTCTGGAAAAACTACCATTTTAAAAACTTTATATAGAATAACCAAGGAAAATAAAAAAGATATTATTCCGATTGGTGAACTACAAATAATCGAAAAGGATAGCGGTGCCACATTATATTTCGATCGTGGTCTTTTTCAATCTACCAAGCAAAAAAAAGTTTATTACCGCGTTTATACTGTTGCGGGCCAAAAGGGATTCTCTCCTTTAAGAAGAAAGATTTTTGATAAGACTGATGATCAAACTGACGCAGTTATTTTAGTTATAGATTCGCAAACTTTCTTTCTAGAGGATAATGTTGAATCTTTGTTAGAATTAAAGAACATGGCAAGAAATCGATTAATCAACGAAATTCCTTTGATTGTCATGTTAAATAAACAAGATCTTGATGATGTTATAGCTGTGGAGGATTTCAAGATCGTATTAAAAGATGAAAAATTATGGTACGAACCAGATAATAAATTATACATTTGGAATCCTTTAATATACACCTCATGTGCGCTATATGAGCAAGAAAAGGAGATTTACCGTAGTTTTCACGAGTGTGCTCGCAGAACAGTACTCTATCACATTTACGGAGATGGTAAAGCACCGTCAAACGAAGATATACTCGATAATTCCATTGTAAATATTTAATATGCTTATTATTGTTTCAAATTAACTTGGAATTATTTTTCATATATCGATTTTTGAATTAATATATTAAAAATAAAAAAAAAGATTAATTCTTAGAGAATATAGCGTGCATCCACTTAGGAAGAATAAATCCGCCATAAAATTCAATAGCACTAATGATTAACAATATTCGAGTTATAACTACCATGACGGCTAATAACGGGTCTGTAGGATCTTCAAAAATAGTCCCAAGTAAAGAATCTAAAATGGCGGCTACAGTAAAAGTAATAAAAGCGGCACGCAATAATTTACCTTTTAATTTCACACCCCGGTCTTCCGATTTTACCGATTGTTGAGCGAATAGTAATCCCGTTATAGCCATAACCAGAATTACCAATAATAAATAAATGGTAATAAACAAACCAAATTCTACAGTAAAGGGGCGTAATGGATTTATATAGCCTATTTGGTTTATGTCAGTATTTAGCAAAATAAAGAATGCAATCTCAAAAATTACACTTAAAGCGACGGTTAAAATTATTACTAATTTTTGTCCTTTTTTTTTTCTCATATCTGTATAGGCTATTAACCAAGTTAATAAAGCGAAAGGGATAAATGCATTTCCAATAATAAAATACCACTCAATTGCAAGGGATTCCTGAAATAATATGTTCATAACGAAGCTGATTGAATCAGGAAACCACGGATTTGCAACCCCTATCCATGAAATGCCAACCAGAATATATAACCTTGATTTATACTTAAAATATTTAAGCAGTATCGATAATCCGATATAGACTGAAATTAGAACAAAAATTAAACTAAAACTACCTTGTAAGAAATCTACTAATTCTAATGCCAAAATTATCTCCTAGGTATTCTGTAATGCAAAATTAGTTTTAATTATATTATAATATTAGATATTTATAAATTGTCTTAGAACTGACCAAATTAAAAGCGAAGTTCTAATATTAATCAACGCGTCTTAAGGAGTTAAATAATGGTATAGTTTAAGATGGAGGATTTATCTTTAAGTTGACTAATCAACAGTTCTAAATGACACAAGTATTGATCTAACGATATTTCTTGATTCTTATAACGATTGGGTAGCGATTTGATTATGTAGTATGGAGTATATTTAATAAACCGAATATCAGTAAGGAGATATACGATCCCTTTTGCTTCAAAGATAATATTTCTTTCCAGTAATTCTTCAAATAGTTCCTCTCTATTATTCAAACAGTTAAGACAATCGTTTACAGTTAACTCCTTTTTCCTTAGAGTTCTAATTAGTTTATATACATCATTATCACTTAAGAAATTAACAATTACCTTACTTTCAATTTCTTGGCTACAATTATAACTGGAATAAAATTTGATAAATTCTTTTTTGAATTTTTTCGCTATTTTCTCATCTATTTCTTCACCAGGTATTTTTTCAGGAGGTATTCGCATATACGATAGATCTTTAATTAAGAAATAACATTCTTTGCTCCCTGGAAGTGACTTTTTCAGAATTAATTTTTCTCGAAGAAAAGAGATTAACAATAGATCTATATTAACGGTAGAGAAGCCGTATTCTCGCCGGAGAATTTCGCTTAACTCGGTTTTAGAAATCACTCCATTCCGAAGAATCTGTAAAATTGTAGCTTTTATCTTTTCTTGAAAAAAGGTGATTAAATCTTCTCCGTCAAATTTACTATAATTTTTTATCGTATTAAACGCTTCAGAGATGGCTCTAGTTATTTTGTTTGTGTTTATAAGCTCTAATAGGTTTTTTGTTATAACCGCTAATATATCTGAAGAAATTATCTCATTCCATTTACTTTTCGATGCGATTATTAGCACGAGGAAATAAATTTCATTCTCATACTCTTGTATAACAGAAACAATACTTCGATCTTTTTCTCCTAATACTGATTTAAGTTCTATTAACGAGTTCTCTTTGTTTAATTCGTGTTGAGCCCATATTTTTAGAAATACATCTTTTGAAGGATATTTTCCTTCCGGAGGATATTGAATTATTGGTATTGGTCCTGTACTCTTATTCCAATGTACAATAATTAATCGTTCCATTATAGTGGGTCCTTAAACAACAATAATAATATAATAGGGTTTATCTTTCAGAAATTTGTTAAATATATAATAAAATAAGGAAATTCAATAATAAATTCTATTGCCAAAAAAAGTTTTAAAAATTAAAATAATTCTGGATAAGAATTTTTCATTGATTTCAAAGTATCGATAAATAAATCGTTCATTCTGACATCTTCAAAACATTTAATACTTTCGGTGATGTCTTTAATAATCTCTTGGGCAAGAGCTCTATCTTTCTGAGAATAATTACGCTTCTTTGAGTTAAATAGAAAGCTGAATTCTTCTTCTAACCAGTTTAATTTCTGTATTAAACCGTCCCTCAACATATTCTCAAAGTCCCCCGCTGCTAAAATCATTATATTAAAAAACCCCTTTTTTAATATTAAATATATTTCAACTAACACTCTAGTAGGTTTTAGCTTTATATATTTTTGCAAATAGAAAATGAATTAGTCTTTAAGAAGACTTTCTATTGTATGTTTTATAGGTTCCACAATATAGAGATTAAAGGTTATAAGAAACTGTAGATAGTTAAGATTTAGTTTATATTATCAAAGAATTTTATTAAATTTCGCTGTGTCTGAAGTGATATCTTGTTATGGTTTTAGAAAGTTCCCATATCGATTGAACATTATTAGAATTTATCGCCTTATTAAGATCGTTGTATAATTTTGATAAGGAGGTGTGGTCCTCTTTCAGTAGTTCCTTTCTCTTTATTGAATTTTCATTATTATCCATACCCAAAAATCAAATAACTAAAATTAAAAAAATGAATAATATCTCAATCATATATGTAATGGACTTATTCAGTTTTATCGATTTTTTTTGCGTAATGCTTGCTTATCAGGTAGTACAGTACAAACATTAGAACAAGAATTGCCAAAACTACTAATAAAATTATATTAAACACTTCTGATTGAGCTTTAATTAACTCAACATCTGTAGTATCAATGGGGGGTGTGAATCCCAGCAAGGCACCCCAAGTGGAATAAAAGAAAGCTCGAAAAATTGAACCTATTAATGTACCAACGGAATATTTCTTAACATCTATATCAACTAAACCAGATGCGTATGAAATTACATCAAAAGATATGAAGGGGATAAATCTCGATATTATTATTGCTTTAGTTCCATATTTATTAATCAATTTATCTGCCATAGCAAGTCCACTTTCTCCAACAAACTTTTTTGCTAAAGGTCTTCCTCCTCTCCTACTTATATAGAAACACAATAAACTCGCAGCCATTGAACCAATTATCCCCATAATACCGCCAAATAACCACCCCCAGATCATCCCCGTAGCTAAGAGAACTACCTCGGATGGGATTGGGACTATTAATCCTTGTATCGCCATAATACCAATAAAAAGGAATATTCCTAAAAATTGTAGAGCATAAATTGGATTAACAAACCATTCTGCAACAATTGTATAAACGAATGTTGTATCGATAAAATAATTATAGTATAGTATGAATAAGGAAAGCACAACTAATACAACAAATAAAATAATGTATAACATCGTCTTAACGCTGTACTGAGAGAAATCAAATAGGTTTTTGATATAGTTTTTTATCTTACTTGAAGATGATTTCTTCTCTATGGTATTATCTTGAGTATCGCTCATTTCCATCAACTTTTACTAACAATTTAGGTAAAATAAGTAATTTAAATTTCTATAAAAATTTTTATTTCAATTGCAAGTGTTGTTTGATCTTCCCCCTTAAAATACTTTTAAGTTAATGGATGATCCTACTCAGAGAAGAAAAAAAAAAGAATTATGATTATAGAAAAACTAATAATCCTATTAAAACTGGAACTGCAGATCCAAAAAACATGCCATTGATGATCACAGAATTAATTATTACAGAACTGAATCTCTTAGTTTTGTGATATAAGATGCTATTCATCACAGAAGCCATTAGATAAGCGAAAAATGCTGCCATTGTTGCAGGGTATCCATCATACCAAAATGACATGAATACAAAGTACATATGGATAATTAATATTAAAATAGTCAAGAACAAAGTCCTCTTTTTCTGGGATTTGATGAACTTAGTATGTGGTAAAAGAACCTTTCTGTAGATAATCTCTGACGACAAGTACAAGGGAAAAATCAAGAATGACCCAATAAACGAGGCAAAATCTGGAGGATACAGCAATGTCCAAGGAATAGTAAAAGCAATTAAATAGTAAAAACCCATAAAAACGACTCCCGCAAAAACGGAATAAACCACAGTTCCTCTATTAAACTGTAATTTTATTTCATTTTTAATAGATTCCTTACTAATTTCTACATTTTTAACCTTCAATGCTATAACTAATTTATACAAGATGTAGGTACCGATTATTATAAATGGAGCTATATAAATGGCGGAGAGTCCAAAAATTGTTATTGTTAATACCCATAATGCAATATAAGAAATTAAGGCAATTGAGAATTTGAGTGCAATTATTTTATTATTTGATTTCTTGTCCATCGCTTCAGTAAGTGGCTCTCTTTTTTCTTTCAATAGGTATTTCGAATAGTAAATGATTATACTAAGAACTGTTAGACACATAGCGATTAGCAGGAATACAATCATGATGATGAGTAGTGGAATCGAAATAAGTTCTATAGGACCATTTATGCTTTCAGAGCCAAAAAACACCAGTTCGTACCATTTTATTGTCTCGATTAATACCGTATCTGATATTAGATAATGATCTGAAAAGAATGAATCTGTAATATTAATAATAGTACATCCTGTTAAGCTTTGGGCTAATAACGCATGGGCTTCATAGTTTACCGTTCGATCATCATAACCATGAATGAGGAGCAAATTTTGTGGAGCAGTATTGTTTATCAGATTTGCGGGATTATAAGCATCCAATTCCCAACCTATAAATGAAGCGTTAACCACTCCAGCCCAAGAAATCGTCGCCGTGAATCGATCGTCCAATGCGCCATTCATTAGAACCACCATACCTCCTAAAGAGTGCCCTACTAATCCAATTTGAGAGGAGTTAATTCTAGGATAGACATCTAGTATTTCAATCGCATCGAGTAATTTCGAACAATCCTGAGCAATTCCCAAAACGCCAGTATTAGGATCGACGTCCAACAGTCCACCTCCACTCTCTCCATGTTGGTGATAATCTATTCCAGCAACAAAAAATCCCCGTTTTGTCAGCTCTAAAGCTACTCTAATATCTACATCTTTCTGCCATCCAGATCCGTGCGCATATATTACCAGAGGATGCTGATCCTGAAAATCTAAATCTTTAGAAGGGTAATATAAGTTTGCGTAAAGAGTCGATCCTGCTGAATTGAATTGCACCCTCTCGTAAAAAGGATAACTTTGGACGCGATTAAAATAAAATAGTGACGCTGTGATAGCTAAGAATACCAATGGTATGAGTAATAAGATAGAACGCGTAGTAATTTTAGTTTTTATATTTCTCACCACAAATTTTAAGGTATTAATCAGTGTATTTATTGGTCTTATATATAAGTCTTTTTAAATTCTAACAAACAAATTATTAATAATTAAAATGAAAAAAATACAGTTTAGAAAAAGATGTCTAAAATAAAAACATGGTCAGGAATTAAGAAAATAGCTTTCATTGCACTTATCACTTGGTTGATTCTAGCGATAATTTTTGGTTTTACTGATTTAGCAATTTCAATAGCTGTTGTGGATGAAATCGCTGTAGCGGATCCAAATTTCTGGGGAAATTTTGGAGCTGAATATGGTGAAATACCTGGGTATGCTCTAATCGCATTAGCTTTAGCAACGCTACTTGGAAGTCTTTTCACAAATTTGAATCTACAAAAAATACCAGCTTATGTGGGAATAATTGTTGGAATTTTGTTTATCTTATTAATAGGAGATGAAAGTTATACAAACATTGGCTGGAGTTTAATTATATCATTGACAATATACATAATAATAACTTGGAAAAAAGACTGGAAGAATTACAGAAGGATATCTGGTATTATAGCACTATTAGCAGTCATTAACCCCCTCTTATTTGTTCAAATCACTAAAATATTATGTGGAAGAATTAGGTTTAGAGATTTAACCCATCCGGGTTATACAGAGTTTACTCCGTGGTTTTTACCACCAGGGTTAAGTTTAGAGGACCAATCATTTCCCTCAGGGCACACAGCAATGGGTTGGATGTTCCTACCTATGTTAATAGCAGTGAAAGATCGCAAAAATTCTGATCCATTGAGAATAATGACTATTATCCTAGTTATTGGTTGGGGTTTATTTGTAGGATTCTCTCGGATTGCGGTTGGTGCTCATTATGCTTCTGATGTTCTTTTTTCAACTGGAGCGGCTACGATTGTCACGATATTCCTATATACTAGATTTTACAAAAAGCAGAACTAATTCAATAAAGTTTTTTTTTATTTTCCAAATATGTTTAATTAGATAGATATTCAGAGAGATACAGTTAGAATGAAAGAAATTATTAAAAATGTTTATCACCTTGGCGATTCAGGGTGTTCTGTTTACTTAGTAAACTCCCAGAGCGAGGATGGTCTTGTTTTAATAGACAGTGGAATGAGTATTGACTTAATAAAAAGAATTAGTAAGTTAGGATTAAATGCAAATAATATTAAACACTGTATATTAACTCATTTTCACATAGACCATACTGCAGCTTGTTCTGATTTGAAAAATCTGAGTAAACAAGTTAAATTTTATGCTCACGATTTAGACGCTGATGCTATAGAAGAAAAAGGTCACGATAGCAAAACGGCCGCTTCCTGGTATGGAGTTGATTATAAACCAATTAAATTAGAAAAAAGATTAAAAGGAGACTTAGAAAACCTTCAATTAGGAATATACGAGTTCCAGTGCATTCACACTCCAGGGCACACTCCAGGATCTATTTCCGTTTTGGTTGAAGTTGAGAGTACCAAGATCCTTTTTGGTCAAGATATTCATGGTCCTTTTTATAAATCGTTCGGATCGAACCTTGAGGATTATCAAAAATCAATGCAACGACTCTTAGATTTGAATGCGGATATTCTCTGCGAAGGTCATTTTGGAATTATAAAACCTGCTAGTGAAGTGACTAGTTTCATTCAGAGACATATGAATATGAATCGCCCTTAAAAGCAGTAGAATTATAATCTAAGCGTAATCTCCTAATATTAAATATATTAATGATCTCACATCTTTAAAAACCTTTTTAACTTTATAGATATGATAAAGTATTGCCCTTGTTTTTCGAGAAAATTAAAAATGGAACACCAAAGAAAATAGAAATAACAATTCAGAAATAAAAATGAATTAAATTTAAAAATAGGAAGTAAAATTTTATTTCGTTTTGCTTTTAATTAACTTTATATTGCTTTTAAGAACCTTTACAACAGGAGATTTTTCCGAACCTGCTTGAATAAGCGTATTAAGTGCGTCTTGATGGTTTTTTAAAGCTTCAGCATAAGACTTCTGTTCTAGGTAAGTTAATCCTAATCTATATTGACTTTCAGCGATTCCTTCACTTTCTTCAAGCTCCTCGTATATTTTTAGAGCCTGATTACATTTTTTCCATGCTTCGGTATATTTCCCATCGTTTAGAAAAGCTAAACCTACATTATTTAAATATTTAGCGTTATTTTTCCTGTCTTCGTTCCGATCTGCTATTTTTGCTGCTTCTTCAAAGCGTTTTAACGCAACGGGATAATTACCTTCATCTAAATATATTAAACCTATGTTATTAAGGCTTTCTGCTTTTCGGGAATAATTTTTTAACTCCTCATCTATGTTCAGAGATTCTTCGAATGTCTTCAATGCGTCAAGGTATAATCCCTGATCTCTATAGATCATAGCAGTATTAAATAGATTTTCAGCTCTCTCATCTGATGGACCTAAAACTTTAAATAGTTTTGTTCCACGATCGTACCACTTAAGTGCTTGGTTATAATCGCCACGGTCTTGATACACTAACCCTATTTTATTCAAACAGTATGATTTACCATTTAAGTCACCAATTTGATCAAATATCTCAAGTGCTAAATTATAACGCTTAAACGCATCTTTATACACACCCTGTTTGTGAAAGAGCACACCGATTCTACAAAGAATTCGCGCTTTTCTTTCCTCATCATAGATTTGTTCTGAAATTTTAAATGCTTCATTGTTCCACTTGAGAGCTTCAGGATGATTGTCTAATTCTTGATAAATTAACCCGATGCTTTCAAAACAATCCGCATTGCCTTCAAGGTTTTCAATTTCGTCGAAGAGTTTATATGCTTCTTGATACCATTTTAAAGACTCTTGATAATGTTCTTGATCCCTAAAGATATCTCCAATCTTACGTACAATTGTTGCTTGGTTTGTAAGATTACCTAGTTGTTCTTCAATTACTAGAGCTTCTTTATATCTATTTAAAACTTCGGGGTACTTTTTACGGACAAGGAATATATTACCGATACAAAGAAGTCTATTAGCTTTTCCTTTCATGTTTCCGAGTTGTTCATCAATGCTTAATGCTTCTTCGTATAACTTTAACGCTTCAAGATAATTATCCTCGTCATAATAAATATCACCTATACTCGCAAAAATATCCGCTTTAATTTCAAGATTTCCTAAGCTTTCTGCAACATATATTGCCTCGTTAAATCTCCTTACGGCTTCGGGATAATGCTTTTGAGCTTGATAAATCTCACCAATGATATTAAGGATTTCAACTTGCTCTTCCAAATGACCTAATTGATCTGCGATAAGCAAAGCTTCTTCGTAGCGTTTTAAAGCTTCAACAAAATCCCATTGTTCTCGAAAAATCTTACCTGTGATGTTCAAACAGACTGCTTTTTTATGTAAATTTCCAATCTGCTCAGCAATTCTAATCGCTTCCTCAAATTTATCTAATGCTAAACTGTCCTTTCCTATATAATGATAATTTTTACCGATTAAATGAAGACTCTCAATTTTACCTTCCATATTATTATCTTTACTGAATATCTCAAATGCTTCCTCAAATTTTTGCTGAGCTTGTGAATAGTCTCCTTGATCTTGGAAAATTATCCCAGTCATATTTAGAAGTTCGGCTTTTTTATCAACTTTCCCAATTTTTTTGATAATCTCAAGAGCATCTTTATACCTACTCAAAGCATCTTTAAAATTAGCTTGTTCAGCGTAGTAATTTCCAATATTTTTCAGAATTTCTGCATTTCCTTCAAGATTTTCCGTTTCTCCATAAATTCGGAAAGCTTCTTCAAAATTACTTAACGACGCTGCGAAATTTCTTTGATCTAGATAGATTTGTCCAATAATAGTAAGAGTAGATGCTTGATTGTTTAAGTCTTCTAGTTGTTCAAATATTTCGAATGCGTTTTCAAATCGCTTTAAAGCCTTTATGTAAGATTTCTGTTCCTTGTATATTAATCCCATATTTCTTAAGACATCAACTTTACCCTTAACTTCTCCTGCTTGGTCATAGAATTGTAAGGAATCTTCGAACCATTTTAAGGCTTCTAAATGCTTATCTTGTTTTTGAAATATTGAGCCTATCTGGTTTGAAAATTTGGCTTGTAGTAGATTGTTCCCCATTTTTTCCGCAATTTGAAACCCTTCTTCAAAGTTCTCGAACGCTTTTGGATAATTCCATTGATCACTATAAATAATACCAATAGAATTTAGAGCGAATAGAATTCCTTCTTTCTTTTGCAATAAATCATAGAGTCTTAACGCTTCATTGCATTTTTCCAGGCCAGTGAGCGAATCTCCCATCTCATGAGATATTCGGCCTAGAATATTTAGAATTTCTGCTTTATCTTCGAGATTTTCTAAAGTTTCACTAAGCTCCAGAGCTTGCTTAAATTGGTTAAGGGCTTCTTCGTAATTCTTTTTTGAATAGTAAATTTTACCCTTGAGTTTATAATTCATAGCTTTTTCAGTGAGATTTTCGGATCTCTCATTAAATTTAATGGCAGATTCAAAATATTTCAAAGCTTCCTCGTAATTTTCCTGGTTTTGGTATACTATGCCAAGATGCTTTAATATTTTAGATTTTTCGTTAAAATCCTTGATTTTTTCATTCTCTTTTAAGGCAAATTCAAAATTTCTAATTGCTTCAGTATAATTTTGTTGAGCTTGGTAAGAAAGACCTAAGTACTTGAAAATAGTTACTCTTTGAGGAAATATCTTAATTTTGAGCTGAACTTGTAAAGCTTTCCGCAACCATTCTAACGCATCCTTATGATTCATTTGTGCGTAATTGATAATGCCCATTTCCATAAGGGAAATTGCTTTCCACTGATTATCTCCTGAGTCTTCGCCTATTCGAAAAATTCTTTCTAAACATCTTAACGAATCATTATAATTTTTAGTTTCGAAATAAATTTTATTCGAAATGTATAACTTTATTATTTCGCTTGGTTCATTAACGTTAGATTTAAACCATTCCATTAAATCAATATCGAATTTATCTTTGCTTAACTCCTCTTTAGTCTTTAAGAGTTTCTCAAGAAATTTAGGGGTATTGACATTTAGTCTGTATACATTAACAGATTCGTTTAATCTCTTAATATCTAAAAGACTTTGATCTAAATCATCCATTTCGCTTATTTCGCTACTTTTTGGTTTCCCAAATTCATAAAGATCTTCTTTAGCTCTACTATCTGAAACATGATTTATCCAAATTAGATTTTTCAAATCGTCCATGATTTTAAGTGTCGAAATGAGATCATAATCATTCTTACCTGAATATCCCATTATTATAAGTGTGCGTTCTGATGAGGTTTTTTCTAAGAATTGAGCTTTATAGGGTTCAAGTTGGATAATATTGTTCTTAGTCTGGTTTAATCCGATTAATTTTAAAGTATTTATGAAAGATTTTCTTGTATCTTCTCCTGTGATTATATTTTTAGGAGAACCATGAATTTTATAAACAGGAAATTTTCCGCTCCGATACAACTTTTCTGGATCACTGAATCTCTCATAATCCTTTTCCGTTATTACCGGAATGATTTTCTTTTTAGGAATGTCCGATTGTAGAAGAGCATATTCTAGTAAAAAATCGAAGTTGGTAGTTATAATGAAGTGCCCTTTCTTGATCATTTCAGCTAAAACAAAATGTTCAAGGTTGGGTTTATCACTTTCTTGATAAAAATCCAGAAATTTCACATCATCCAATGATTCAAGAATAATTCCTGCTAAAATTTCAAATGGTAAATCTTGTATTTTCAAGATTTTATCTATTTCTGACTTGGCACATGAAAATTTAATGAGTGCTTTAATCGTTTCACTCGCTGCAGGTAATTGTGAAGGAGATTCAACTGAAGCTCCAGCCCCTACTAAAAACGTAAGCTTTTCGTCTTCCGATATTAACTCATTAATATTTAAATTAGATTTTTTAATTGAACTCAAATTATTCTCACCCAAATTAAAAAATGTCTGTAGTAAGATTATTATTTCTTTATCGTCTTAAAAAATTTTGCCTTATTAAAAATATAATTTAAGATAGATATATTAATAAATTTCAAAAAAAAATTATTTTATTTCCTCTTTCATTTTAACGGCGTAATCCTCTTGAATAGGATCGTGAGACATATTATTAAAAACCACGAGGTCTATATTACTTACAGTTTTATGAATAAAAAACTATGGTGTATAATCCATCATATTGTTTTTCTTTAAATTCCATTAGGTTTTTCCCTTAAAACAATATAATAAAAAATTTTATCTAATTTAATTAATTGTATCAAATATTAGAATAATATTATTCCCGCCGAGCTTTAATTAAAATGCGATACGAAGATTGGCATACTCATAACTATCTATGTAAACATGCTGTTGGAACTATCGAAGATTACATAAAAAAGGCTATTGAATTCAATTTAAATGTTATTGGAATTAGCGATCACTTTCCTTATGAATATTTAATTTCAGAGCTTCCCACACTTGATCAAATTCCATATGAAGAGTATGCAATGCCCTTATATGATTTAGAGAGTTATATGTTTCAATTAGAAAAGTTAAGAGAGAAATATGTAGATCAAATACATGTTAGGTTTGCTTTCGAGATTGACTACTTCAAACACCAAGACTACGTACTCAATAAATATTTAAAAAAATACATTGATAAACTAGATTATATTTTAGGATCTGTTCATGTTCTTTTCGGAAAAGCAGGCACATTCGCCTTCGATGATGGGCGTTTCTTAAATAAATATAAAGAATATTCTATTAACGACGAAATCTATATAGAATTCTACAATTCTTTACAGGATATGATTAAATCACCTACATTTGAATTAGATATAGTGACACACTTCGATTTACCGAAAAAATTTGATAAAAGAGCTGAAGATAAAGATATGGTAATGGAAAAAGTTATCGAAACTCTTGAATTGGTTAAAAAACATGATCTTATTATTGAAATTAATACAAGTGGTTTGAGGAAAGAGGTTAAAGAACAATACCCTAGCGAAGAAATTATTAGGGAAATGTATAATTTAGATATTCCTGTTCTCCTCGGTTCAGACGCTCACCAACCGAAAGAAATCGCATATAAATTTAAAGAAACAACGAATTTATTGAAAAATATTGGTTATAATCAACTCGCCCATTTTGAAAAAAGAAAAAGATCGTATGTTGATTTTTAATCTAGAAATCGCGTAATTTAACTCTTTTAATCTAGTTTTCGAGCGCGCAACCAACCTTCCATAACCAAACTTCGTAGTAATCTCTGGTGTTTTACATCTTTTGTGTAGAGCACTAAATTGTTGTTTTCCCCCTCACCAACAATTGAAAATAATAATTCCTCACCATCACGATCAATTAAGAATCTATCGCGATCTTCATATAATCTAATTGAAATATTATCCAAACTTTCTAATTCCTCTAAAAGCTCAGCATCGTCCTCTCGACTTGGATCGATGTTACACATTATTTTCATATTAACAGAAGAACGAACCTCATAGAGGTGTAAATCTTGTAGATCGTTAATATCAAGAACTGAAATTGTGACATTGTGAACCGCATTCCCTAGTATCTCCCTAATTTTTTTCAAAATATCTGCTTTCGGAATTTTTCTGAAAGTAGAATCGATAATTTTTACATCAGATTCAGAAGCAAGGTTATTCCGTAATTTTTCATTTTCAGCTTCTAACGCTTCTAAATCTTCATCGGCTTTTTCTAATTCCCCCGTTAAAATAGTTAGCTTTTTATGACATTCTTCTATTTCTTCATCCTTCTCTTCTATAAGGTTTTTTTTTACAGTAGAAGAGCTCAATTCTCTCAATTCTTCTTCCTTTAAACTGAAAGATGTCTCTAAAGTTTTGATTTTCTGGTTTTTGATTTCTAAAGATTTACTTAGCGTATCAATTTGCTGCTCTTTTAAGTTCATTGAGTCTATCATTGTCTTTATTTGATCGTCTTTCAGACTTAGAGATGTGGTTAAATTGTTTATCATTTCTTCCTTGATCTTTAATGTATGTTCTAAATCCTCAATTTTTATTTTTGCTTTTTTTAATTCTTCCAGTGCTTCACGAATAATATCTTCGTCTCCCATTTTAACTTCTCTCGATTAATTAGAATTTCCGATATATTTTATGAATAATAATAAAAGAATTTCTTTATAATTTTAGGTAAAAAAAGATACCAACATGATTAAATTAGGAAAAAAAGGAAATGCAAATGAAGATTTATTTTTAAAATCTATTTTTACCATTATAAGAATATCTTTAAATTTGATTAGTATTATTATATTCTCATGTCTAAAGAAGACCATATGAAACAATTAAATTATGAGTTAACAGATTTATTAAATAACGAAATTAAAGACCAGAAAAGCATTCTCGGTATTTCTATCTCAACGCACGGAGGAACACATATTGTGAGTGAGTTAAAAGAAGATATCAAGATGACAAAATCTGAACTCTCTGCTGCGAGTAGTAGCTTGGTGTTCCTTTCGTCTAAAATGTTAATCGACTCTTTAAACCAAAAAAGCTCGTATACCTTAATTACTGGACAAAAAAGAATAATCCTATCAATTTTAACAGATTATATGGCCCTAATCGCCTATTTAGATAGGGAATTAGCAGAACTTGAAGGGTTAGATTCTTACATACGATCACTGAGAAAATTTGCTATAAGAATGTCTGCAATTATAGAAACGAGCGATCTCATCAAGGAAGAAATCTTTGTGGCTCTTAAAAGAGCAATTCCAAATGCGTTAGTCATCGCCATCATCACAAAAGATGGTTTACCCATTAAAGTTCAATCTACTATGCCTGAACCGATTATATCCGCAATGACTTCCGCGATTTATAATTTAGCAGGAATATTATTAGATGGAGGTTTAGAATTCTCGATAATTGGAGGAGATCATGGTTCGATTATTATCCACGAATTAGACGAGAGTAGGATACTCGCAATTGCTGTGTCTGAAGGAGATGAGAAAATCCTAAGAAGTCATATAGCTAAAATCAAATCGATTATTAAACAATAATTCTTAGGCTATTTGATTATCTTTTTTATCTTTTCTACTACTTTTAAACTACCCAAATAAGAATCAGAAAAAGATTTAGCCTTAAATAAGATAGTACAAACTGGCTCGTTTTTGTAAATGTTCTTGACTGGTTCCGACTTATCGTGAACATATTCCAGGTCGTTAATTTTTTTCAATAAAATTTTATCGATTTCTTTAGGAGCAAAGAAAATAATCTTAGTTGAAAAATTTTCGAATTTCGCATCCTTCAGCGTCTTTTTGACGAATTCCCACCCCTTGTCTGTAAAACTCTTTATATGCAAATCTAATAGATTTATGTTCATTGCTTCTTCAGAAGCTCTAATTGATCCCGGAATTCGGGGATTGATCTCCATTAAATATGGATAGTGGTTTCTTAAAACGAAATCAAACCCGTTAATTCCCTTTAAACCTAACTCTGTCGATAACTTTAACGAAATATCAACTATCAACTTCTTTTCTTCTTCAAATAAATTAGCAGGAACTATATTCCCACAATACATAAATTCTTTTGGAGCATTCAGATATTTATCTCCCACTACCTGATTATTTACCGAAATTACTTTGGTTTCTACTCCGTTAGATATTGTCGTACAACTTACCGGATTTCCTTCTATATATTCTTGCATTAGCCAATCTTTTGGATCGAAAGTTTCTCTATTAATTAGGTTGATGGTAAAGGAGAGATCGGATTTGTTTTGTATTTTATATACATTTGTTCCACCAGAACCACTCCCTTTCTTTAAAATAAATGGGTATTCTAACTCGTTAACTTTAGACCTAACTTCTTCGAAGGGAACTGTTCTTGGAACATCAAAACCTCCTTTTATTAAAATATTTAAAATGAAGTCTGTATCTCTGCTCTTTTTAATAGCTTCTAATTCGTTATTAAGGTTAAGAATTCTGTATTTCTTTCGATTTATCTCTTTTAAAATGAGAGCTCTCTCTTCTATAGCGTCGTCTAAACCACTTCCAATAATCAGATATTTGATTTCAGGATATTTGTCTAAGAGCTCTAGAATTAAGATGGGGAGGTATTCACTATAAATATTTTTAATTACATCATAGTCTACGCTTAACTTCTTGGTAAGTATTAAACAATCTTTAACATAGGAATAAAGGTCTAAGTCGCCAAAGAAATCAACTGCATACACTTCAAACCCTGCTCTGTTTAAAGAATAAACTAAAGGGCGAGTGTTGAAACCAGCAACTAAAACAGATTCTTCTTTATTGCTCATTAATTAAATAATAAGAAGTTAAATTTGAACTTAAAGTATTTTTTTCAGTTCTAAAATTAAGTTTTTTGGATTAACCCTATCGAATTGGAATATTTCAGCGCTTCCGTATTTTTTAAAATTCTTTTTAATCTTGTCAGCAGCAAAGGTATTTACTCCTAAAGCCCTAGTTGCATATGATTTCTTCGGTTCTAACACCACCATATGTGCTCCTTTTTTAGATAATTGTTTTGTCAAAGCTTTTAATTCGTTAACAATTAAAGTGTAATCTGTTTGGACTTGAGCGATTAAGTCAGGATATTTATAGGATATATTTGCTCCCATATCGCTACAGACGAAAACAACCGGAATTATGTTTCTATTCTTTAATTTTTCAGCGTCAATTAACTTTAAGCATTTTGTCAACGCTGCGGCCATAGGGGTATAAGACTTTCCTTCAACTTTTTTGAGTTTGTTAACGGCAGATTTGAAGTAAACCGTAGGTTTTTGAAGAACAACTGCCTCTTTTGCCCTAAAAATAATTAAACTTAGCTTATCTTTTTTTCTGTAACCTTCTCGCTGGAGAGAAAGAATAACATCTGTCATTTGTTTGATTACATAATACATTGAAGCTGAGCTATCGAGAACGAAAAAAAGCACTAGGGGAGCTCGATACTCGTAAATTTTATCCATTAAATCATATTTATTAAATTTAATTGGAAATTCTATATCCGTCTGGTTGAAAATTGTATTTTTTAAATAACTCCGTATTGTTGCATCGAGAGCAATAGTTTTAGGACGATTAAGCGGCCTTCTGTATGAGACATACCTACCTTTTTGAGAAGAAGCGATTTTTATGCGCCTTCCAATTCCCCTACCGCCATAATCGGAAACTTTTCTATCTTTTCTAATTGTATCTAATACAGAAGTCATTTTTGTTTCCATTTGGTAAATTAATGGTAGCGATTCAATTCCATTTTCAAAAAAATTGAATTCTCGTTCGTCATATTCTGGTATATCTTTTACTTTCCAGCCTCCAGCAGGTGAGGGAGTTCTTTTCTTGTTGTCGGGATATTTAGGGGGAGGTAGCTTTTGTTCTTTAGTTTCTGGAATATCGACTTTTTTAGGATCAACAGATTGACGCTTGAATTCCTTTTGGGGAGTATCATCGTGCTTTAAAGGTCCTTCAGTTTCTTTATTTGGCCTATAGGTTTTTGGATCTTCGTAGGCTTTTTGTATCTTTCCATACACTTCGACTATTTTTGCCTTGACTTCTTGTGGGGTCATTTCATAATGGAGCGATTTTATTCTGTGTTCGAAAACTAAATCCATTGCTGCGTTTAAATCTTCTTCTACAACTTCAGTTCTTCCATGAAGAGCAGCGTGGGCACGAGCACATCTGATAAATGTTATATCAGCTCTTTGTGAAAAAATATCCAATTCGTTAACTAATCTAGAGACAAATTCATAAACTGAGGAAGGAATTTTGACACTCTTAATCAATTCACGCGCCCTTACAATTTTTTTTCTTAGCTCTTCTTGTTCTTGCTCGTATTTTTTAATGAATGCTTTTGGATTATCGTCAAAATCTATAACTCTCCTTGTGATTTCAGCTCGTAGTTTTGCATCTCGTGGAGCTTTTATTTTTACCTCTAAACCTAGTCTATCAGCTATTTGTGGGCGAAGATCGCCTTCTTCTGGGTTCATACTGCCCACTAATATAAACCGAGAGGGATGCATAACCGAGATTCCTTCCCTTTCAATAATATTCACACCAGAAGCAGAAGCATCTAATAAGGTATCGACTATATGATCTTGGAGTAAATTTATCTCATCGATATAAAGGATACCACGATTAGCTTTAGCGAGAAGTCCAGGGTGAAGACTCCTGATCCCTTCAGTTAAGACCTTATCAATAGAGAGAGATCCTGTTACCATATCTTCTGTAACTCCTAATGGTAAATTAATTAGACGCATTTCCTTAAATTCTATTTCTAATTCCCCCTTTTCTTTTCTTACGCGGCATTCTATGCAGAGATCATCAATATGAGATTTTGGATTGCACGAAAACTGACAATTTTTAACAATTTCAATATCAGGCATAACTTCTACGAGAGAGCGAACTCCCGTTGATTTTCCAGTGCCTTGTTGACCAGTTAACAAAACTCCACCGATTTGGGGATCAATTACATTCAATATGAGTCCGAGTTTCATCCTATCTTGTCCTAAAATAGCAACAAATGGAAATTGAGCTTTACGCATAATAATCTAAATTAGCTAATTAATTTATACAGTAGAGAAATCAATCATTAAAATAAAGATTTCCCCTTTAAACAATAGATTAAAAATAGGAATAACAGAAAAAATAAAAATCATTCAAGTTTTTCAATAATTAAAATTTTTTAGCTATTTCAGTTAGTTTTGCGTTTAAATTTGCTACAGTTTCATCCCATTGAGATAATATCTCTTCAATTTTAGGTATAATCATATTTCTCTCTTTAAATTCTAAGTAATTCATGAATTGTTTAATATTTTCTATTCTTATAAAAGTTTCAGCAACATATTTTCGAATGTCTCGAGTTTGATTTTCTAGGACTTCATGAATCCTACCAGATTCTCCTTTTCTTATTAATGTGTTTAAATATTCATCAGTTCCTTGTAATAACGAATTTAGCTCGCTGATTCGATCAGTTATGAATTTTTCGTAGGTTTCAAATATATTTTCTTTTGGGAACATATTCGTGATGTCGATAATGAATTTCTGTGTTAATGGGACTATTTGTTCTTGGTTTTCATAGCCTTTAATAACATATTCTACAGTATGGTATGAAGCTTGAATTCCTTTAGATACATCATCTAATCTAAAGATCTTAAACCCGGGATCGCCATCTAATTGTTTAACGGGATCTCCTTTTTTAATAGGAAGTTCAATTTGTCTCACTAACCTTTCAGGATTAAAAACCAATGAGATAGCAAGAGTATTATTAGTTTGGTAACTTAAAGTTGTTTTAATATCAATATGTGACATCATAATCTTGAAACCTGGATGACTGTGCCACCAACCAACGGTGAATTCTCCCTTTGAAAATGCCTCTTCATCAATAATATATAATGCTTCATAATCTTCGTCACTCCATTTATATTGATCAATTACAGCGTCTCTATCTAATTCTTGATGCATTATTGGGTATGATTTTGTTATATATACATCTTCTCCTTCATTTTTTCCAATGAAGATACCTGAAACCTCAAGCCAATCGTCTTTATCGATACGTTGATTGGCAAATCTAACACAGGCAGCAACGGTAGTTAAGTAAACTTCCTTCGGAATAAAAACCGTCATTTCTAAAATTTAATAGCTTATTGATTTGATAAGTGTATACAAATGCCCATATTTATGTCTTTATTTTTACTTATAATACGCGATTCTGTAGGCGAAGGAGTATTAAACCATAAATATTATAACTATGAAAAAATTGATTTTGCTTGGTTAAACATAAAATTATTTAAAGTCAAAACTTATGATTATATTATTATTTCATTAAATTAAATCTGAATCCGAGCAAATAGAATATATACTAATTAGAGTTGATATAATTATTTCTGAAAAAGGATTTGAACCCCTTAGTAGCCAATTAGGAATCCCCGGGACATCATATAGAATTCAGCTAGGGCTTATAAACGGCAAGTGGGCTTCTCGTTTGCTAAAAGGAAACTCTTTAATAGAGTCATATGTTTATAAGGATGAAGATTTGAGTGCTTCTGGTTTCCCTAATCAAAATCTCATCGTGGGTTGGGTATTAAGGACAGTAGCAATTCCAAATATTAATCCTCACCAAATTATGAAAACTACTCAAGCCTTAACTAAACAAGCTATTACCAAGAGGGAAGAAAAGAAAGTTGTAGCTCCCATTTCCGAAGCTAAAAAAGTGGAGTTAGAGAAGGTTCCTGTTAGCGAACTAAAAAGACCTGTGGTAAAAGGATGGGTTAAGGAAGAGGGAATGAAATCGGTTCAAGAGATGGATGATGAAAAACGTCAAGCGTTCCAAGAAAGAATGAAATTCAAAAAGGAAGAAGAGAGAGTGCGTGTGGAACAACCGTCTCCATCTACAATAAAAACAACAAGAGAGTTACCACAAATTCCAAAAGGAGAGGGAGTCGAAACCTCGACATTCTGTCCTCATTGTGGAAAAGATATAGGATGGAAATTCTGTCCATACTGCGGAAAACCTCTGCCGCATTAATTAAATAAATTTTATTTTATAATTCCTTTTTAAAATTGTATGCAAATATAGATCTTTAAACATTTTTTGAAACTTTGGGATCACGACATTTTTAATAGAATTTAAAGAAGAAAAAAAAGATATAAATGAAAAAGAAGAATAAATTATCATTTACTATACATTTATATTAAGTGCTTAAAATTATAATTGTTAAAAATATAAATCTAATAATAATATTTGTTCAATTTCTAAATGATAAAGTGACTAAAAATGGGGAAAGATGTAGATAATAGTGTAGTAAAGATTAAACCTGATGCTTATTATAAAATAATTCTACATGTCTTACGTTTTGGAAATAAAGCTAGAAATCACTCTCAGTGTATTGAAGTTATGGGTGTTCTCATTGGACATCTCGAAGATGGCGAAGATAAAAAATTTAAGAATGTCGTAGTGGAGGATGTAGTACCTATTTCGCACGGAAGTAGTGTAGAAGTTGAATTTTCAATTAATGATTATATCTTTTTTGAAAAAGCCAATTCCATGTATTTAGAAAAAAATTGGTTCATGGTTGGTTGGTATCATAGCCACCCCGATTTATTCCAGCACAAAATTTTCTTTTCACCGACCGATGTTAAGAATCAATTTGGATGGCAAAACGAATTGAACCCTAGTGGAATAGCTTTAGTGTTTGATCACGCTTATTTGGATAGCCCTAATGATCCAGGATTTAGAGCAATCCGTTTAACCAACCCTACAGACATCAGAGATTCAAGTTTTCATCAAGTTACAACGATAGTAGAACCCCCAGATAGCCTTGATTATTATTTTAAAATAGTTGAATTAATTAATTGTGTTCATACAAAAGAACCTCCCATAACGGAAGAAAATGAGACCGCTGATATATTCGGGGATGTAAAAGTTCCTGAACTAAACCAATTACAATTTAAACAACCCGCAATCGATCAGCGTAAGGTTATAGAATCATTTCAATTAGGTCTCGCAAATTTTTTAGATTTGTCTCTTACCCCTTTAATAAATTTCCTTAATTCCATCAGCACAAATATTTCAGGAGATATTGAAAATCATAATATAGAAATTAGTACAAATTTAAATCAGCTAAAAGAACTAATAAACTCAGGAATAGACCAAATACAAAGGAAATATAAGGATGATTTAAACGCAGAATTATTTAATGCAGAAGGCTTTGTTGACGATTTTTTAGACCAAATCGATGTGTATCAGGGAGAAATTAATACTATTTTAAATGAAATAAAAGAAATCGTCGAAGAGAAAGTAAGTAGATTATTTAAAGAAAAGTTTGATGGATTAAAAAGCGATTTTTCAAGAGATTATAACGAATGTCATAAGAAAATAGTAGATTTCAATAGTAATATCTCAGTTAATTTAGATAATTTGGAAAAACTTGAAACCTCCTTAAACTCCTTATCAGAAAAAATCAACTCTATAAAGGAAACAACTCTTGAAAAAATAAAAAAGATGCAAAAAGAAACATCCGATGTTACGTCAAAGAAGCAGAGTAAGGCATTAAATTTTCTTACTGATCTAAATAAAAAGTCGCAGAAATTCTTAACTAACTTGAAAGCAGCAGTGTTAATTTTGGAAGGCACAAAAACTCCTATTTTTGATAAGATTGATAAATTAGAATCAGAAAAAAAACTACTCTTATCGAAAATTAAAGAACTTGAAAAAGGAGGTACTGATTAAAAATGACTGACAACAAAAAAGTAGCGAGTGAAAACGGAAATATTTTCATAAAGATGAGCGCGTTCAAAGACATGCTTTCACATGTCTTAAGGTTTGCCAATATTTCACTAGATTATAATGATCAAGTTTTGGGATTTTGCCTAGGCAGTAGAGATCCTAATAATAACAATATTAATGTAAGCCGAGCTATTCCTGTAACTCATGGTGACACTGTTGAATTAGGATTTTCCGAAAAAGTTCATAAGGTTCTAGTACAAACTAAAGAAGAGGCTGAAAATGAGAATTTTGAGTTATTAGGGTGGTACCACAGTCATCCTGACAGCAAATCGATTTTCTTTTCTGATGTTGACAAAAAAAATCATCTTTATTTTCAGAATGAACAAATTCCCAGTGCTTTTGGAATTGTTTTTGATCATTCCAAACTTCAAAAAGGGAGTAATTTCGGTTTGGAAGTCTTTCGACTAGAAGATCCCAAAAAGGGAGAAAAAAGTAACACTATTAAAGTTAAATATGAAATAGAAGCACCCAAATCTTTAGATTTTTATAGGTGGGTCCAAAAACTCGTCGAATATGGTCAAACAAAAAACCCAATAATAATTCGAGAGAAACTAGAGATGAACGATCAAACTCCTCCCGATCTTCAAGAAATTCCTTTGTCTGTGGAGCAATTGGATTCTGATATCGAATTAAAATATCCTAATATTGAACCGGTTGTAGAAGGAGTAAAGAAAGGACTTCAAAATTTTTCTAACTTAGTCTTGAATAATTACAAAACGGAGTTAGAAGCATGGTCTATGGAATTTAACGATGGAGCACTAATAGGTCTAAATAGAATTAGCGATTCTCTTGCACATATGAACTTGGCAATAAATCATGGTTTTGAAAAAGTAGAAAAATGGATAGATATCAATTTTAAAGAAAGGATTGACGAATATAAAGGGAAAATAGAGGGATACATAAAGAAGCGTATTGAAGGCCAAGAAGAATTAAAAACTAATACAGACAAGATTAAAGAAAGTTTAGCAAGTGAAATTAATAAAAACTTAGAGCAGAGCATCGAATCTATCTCTCAATCTATAAAGAAAGATCTTAATGAAACCATTAATAAATTGTATGAACTTTCAATGCAAGATAAAAAGATAAAAGAAAGAATAGAGAACTCAACCAATCAAATCTCCAATTTGACATATCTAATCGAAAATCTCTCGATTGACATGTTAAAAGGAATTAGTGCTATAAATCACCCCTTTGAATTAAATTTAAGTACTAATTATGATAAAATAATTTCAGAACTCGAACAATTTAATAATGACTTCGTCGAGCTTGAAGAATTAATAGAAAGACTTCAATCTATAATTCCAGATTTCAGGAATGTTAAGAAATAATCAAAAATATTTTTATATGTTTATTAGCTAAATATGGTTTATCATACCGAGTTAATATAAGAATTTAGATATGTATTTAGTCAAATTGGTTATTAATAATATTGAAGTCCCGAAACTTTCGATATCTGTAACTTGTATTTGGGGATGTTAGTACCAAGACGTTTTAATTGATTATTTTTAGCTACTGTACTTAAAATTCTCCCAATTCTATCGACTTTAATGTCTACTCCGTAGTTATCTTTTAAAACTGAATTAATTTTGTAAGAGGATAAAATTATTACATTTGAAATGTTCTTTTCAGCTAACATTTCAATTCCTTGCTTGACAAGGTTTATCAAGGTTTCTTTGTCTGGTTTTTCTGGCTGATTTTCCATGTGCATTATAATATTATTATCGAGTCCTTTTAAATTTTAAGCAACAAAATCGATTTAATCTAGAAAAGTATTAAGAATAAATAACTATTTTTCTCTCTAAACATATACGAAAAATAATAATTTTTTTTTTAACAAAACATTTCCCCTCAAGAAACTTACTTATACGATGAAAATGAAAGCTAAAGAAAATATCGTAAAAATCAAGAAATCTCTTCAGCAGAATATTCGAAAAATATTCGTACATGATTTATATGTAGAGGGACAACAACCATCAAAATCGTATTTTGGAGAAAGGAAGTTCATTGGATTATATGTTATATTTTTAATCTATTCATTTTTGATTTTAATAGGGATTAATTTTCCCGGTACTTACCTAAATATTCTAACTTTTGGAAATCCTTTTGCATTTGGAAACGCATTAGTAGCTTTTTTTCTTGCATTATCCATACTATACAGCAATGATAAGATCAGAGTTTTCATTTTTGAGAAAAATTCAATAATAAAACAAGTTGTATTATATTTAAGTATTATCTCCGGGTTCTACTTGCTCTTTATATTCATTAATAACCTTAGTATCAATTTCATAAGTTATCTCTTAGGTTTATCAACAATATGGCTTATTTTATTGAGTACTAGGTTTTTTATGTATTCAAGAAAGTTTGCGACAAAAATTGAAGCACGCTTCATAACTAAATATTCGTCAGTGCGTAGATATATTGCTTTTATCTCTCCATATTTTATATTAGGAGTATTGATTGTAATAGCACTGTTTTACAGAAGTTTATTAGTTTATATATCACTAGATTTTCTAGGACCTTCTGCCCCTAGTGAAGCAGTAGGAGTTTATGTATTAGAAATGCGTTTGATTATGCCATTGATCTATTTTAGCTTAATATTAACATTGTTATTTATTATTTTTGAGTTTGTTTTTACGAGACGGAGAGCTGAGACAAAACGGGCAGGACTGTTTGACAATTATACTTTTTCATTGATAGTTTTATTCATTTTTTTCTTTCAGGTATTTCAATTAACCTTGTTTTTAATATTAAATCCTGCTACTGTCACAGCATTAAAAGCTACAGTTGGAGCAAGTAGTTCGACAGTATGGTTTATCTTTATTATTGAATTTGCTTTTTCAATGTATTTCTTATATAGAATTATAAAAAAATTAGGTCGTTCTTTAGAATGGAGATTTATTATTTTTAAAAGAGATGGTTTAATATTGCTAATACTAGGGTGTGTCCTTGCTCAAACACTCACTCGTTTTGCGTTACAATCTCAGTTACCAAATCAAGAAGTTACTTTACTAGGCCAGTTCTTCATGGCAGATAAGTATATTGTTTCTATAATAATGATTATATTCCTTGGGAGTACTCTGCTATTTTATTATTTAAAACCACACGAAACCTCGATGTTTATACGTTTACAAAAAGAAACGATTAATCAAGAAGAAAAAAGTATGGATATAATTTATAAGTTAATAAGAAGCGAATATTTACGCAGAGGAGCAGGTTATCCACTTGAGATTTTAGAGCGTGAGTTAATAAGAGCAACGCGACTCTCGAAAAACAACATCTACTCTTTAATCGAGGATTTAGCGAATATAGACATGAATATTAGCCTAACAGAAGAAAGAGATCAAAACGGAAGGTTACAAAAGATTGTAGATTTTTCTTCGGTTCTTGAAAAATTTGATAAAAAAGCCATCGCTCAGAAAAAAGCGAAAAAATATCTATCAGATAGACTTTACAGCACGATGACTTCGAAGAAGCCTAAGAAACTTGATTTGAAAGTCAGTGCTGATAATGATAAAGCTTCAGATAAATTTATATCCTCTCTTGCTACTGATTATACAAAGAAACAAAAGGACGAGTTATCGTTTGAACAAAAACAGAAAGATATTTCAATCTCTTTTATTCAAAAAGAAATCCCGAGCTCGTTAAAAAATGCAATTCTGGAAATACTAAAAAACGAATACACTTACCGAATTGAAAATCCAGAAAAATACCCTGACTTCAATTATTCGATTTCAGAAATTGCTTCTGAAATTCAAATGGAAACAAGAATTACTCCAGGTCAACTCTATCCAATATTAGAAAACATCAGTGAAGGAGATATAGAACTAGATTTAATTAAAAATCCCGACGAACCTGAAGACAGAAGAATAAACTTTTTTCCGATTGCAGATGACGATTTAAGTTATGCACTTGCTAATTTTAGACCGGAAGTTTACAAGAAAATTAAGATTAAAGTAATCAAGATTTTTGTCAAATTTTTAAATCGTAAAAAAGCTAAAGCCATTTTTTCTAAACTTAGGAAAGAGATAGGAGAGAAAACTGAAGAGCAAAAGTCATGGAATAGTGTATACAAGATTTTTAACAATTACTACCCTATATATGCTGAGGAAGTTGAAAAATTAAAGACTGGAACAGGGCTATTGAAGATTATTAATTCATTCCCTAAAAAAGATGTCGATGTTTATCTCTAACCTAGAATCATGGCAGTTAAAAAAGCAAAGTACTCCTTGAGGAGCACTTTTATAGGCTTATCCTCGTTCCAACTTCTTGCGATGTTTAGACGGGGTATGTTTTACACCTACTTATCTATTTACATGAGAGATTTCTTGCTTTTATCCGTCACTGAAACAACACTGTACGCAACACTTCCTATGATTATGAGCGTGGTTTTTCAAAACTTTGTTTGGGGGCCTTTAAGCGACAAATTTCAAAGAAGGAGAACATTGATTATCTTGGGTGAAGTCTTAGCCGGGATTGGAACAATTACAGTTTGGTTTGTTCACTCAATTTTTTCTAGTTTATTACTTGCGGGATACGTTATTATTATCGGATTAATATGTATTGAAGCTTTTTGGTCAATGTCCAACATTAGTTGGAGTGCTCTCATTAGCGATATATATCCTTCTAAAGATAGAAGCAAAGTTATGGGGCAATTAACTAGCGTAGGGGGTTTTGGAAGGATCATAGGTATATCCATAGGAGGAATACTTTACAACTACGGTTATGGTTTTCGTGATGGACCATTATTTTTTGTAGCAGCACTGGTTATGTTTATTTCTTCTATTCCTATGATTTTCGCCCCAGAGGGAGGGATTGAATCTGAAAAAGAAAAAGAAGTGGTAATTAACAATAATACACCACAAAACTTCAATTTTAAAACTATTTTCATTGTTTTCATTATTTCTTTAACATTTATTAATTTTGGACGTAATTCGATCGCGACGATTTATAGCCAATTTTTGACTTTAGAGACTGGATTTTCGGTGGATAGCATATTATTGAGTTATATTGCCAACACTCGGTCGTTAGCAGTTCTAACTATTGGTTTTTTAGCAGGTACTTTAAGCAAAAAGTTTGGTCATTCTCGAACTCTAGTATTAGGTGTGAATTTAGCTATCTTCGCGTTAATTATTACAGGATTAACTGATAATTTAATATTGATATTTGTTGGAAGTTTTTTTATTGGTATGGGTGAAGTTATTATTTATGCAGCTTCTTATGTTATTGCATCTAACTTGATTCCTTCCAAAGTTAGGGCAAAATTATTTGGAGTATATAATATGACATTTTTTCTTTCCTGGGGATTAGCTTGTACGATCATATCGGGTCCTATAATAGACATTTTACTCAACAGTGGTCTAGAGGAAGTTTTATCATATCAAACCGCTTTTATTGTAGGAGCCTTGATAACAGGAATAGGATTATTTATTTTTTTAGTGTTAGAAATTTGGCTTAAGCCAAGAAGTCTTACTGATAAAACGTGATAAATTTTGTATTAATTAAAGAGAAAAAAAATTATTGTTTTAGTTTTTTGCAACATTCTTCGCATTTTAGTTCAGATAAGCTTAAGTATCCACAGTTGTCGCCCATATAGCACTCAAGTTGATTTTTATCTTCATTATAAACCATATCTTGGGCACAACATTGTGGAATAGTTTCCATTATTTTTCCACAACCAGTACATCTATAGGTTTCCATTTCTTAAAATCACCTTATTTAAGTTTAACTTACTAAACAATTTCCATGGTTTTACCGTGATGTTCTGGGATTGATTGAGCTCCACAAGAGGCTCCCATCCAGCAAACTAATTGGTCTCCTTCTTGATGCATTGCTTGTCCACAATGCATAGGTAAATCTTGCTCCAATCCACATTCAACACATTTTAATTTCCCCATTTTTTTTTCTACCTCTTTTTCTTCTTTAATTGTATTGATTTCTTGAATAATTTCCTGATCTTCAGCATTTTTTAATTCTTCTTCACTAATCTTCATTTGCATTAACTTAGGATCCATTTTATCGTAGTTTTTAAACCTTTCTGGATCTCGTTTGAAATGAGTTTCGCAGTTAGCACTGCAAAAGTGATAAATTTTATCTTGATATTCATATTCTAATGCGCGTCTCGGATCGATTTTCATACCGCACACAGGATCGACAACCTTTTCTTGAGAGATTAAGAGTTTTTCTTCTTCTATTTGTTGAGGCGTTTTTGGTTCATATCTTTTCAAGAAAAGCGCATTAGTGACAACAGAAACGGAGCTTGACGCCATAAAAATAGCAGCTAAAAAGGGAGGTAAAAAGAATCCAGTTCCATAATAAAGAACTCCCGCAGCAATCGGAATTCCAATAATGTTGTAGATAAAAGCCCAAAACAAATTCGTGAGCATTTTTTTGTAAGTTTTTTTAGATAAATTAATTGCAGAAACAACATTGCGGAGATCTCCTCTCATTAATACAATATCTGCGGTTTCAATCGCAATATCCGTTCCAGACCCGATTGCAATTCCAACATCGGCTTGAGCTAGAGCAGGAGCATCATTTATCCCATCCCCAACCATACCAACAATGTTAATTTCTGGGGAATTTTGTAATTGTTTAATAGTTTCAGCTTTTTCGTTCGGTAAAACCTCTGCTAATATATGTTGCTCGTCAAATCCTAGCTCTTTACCAATATTTATGGCAGTTTGCTTATTATCCCCTGTTATCATAAAAATTTCCAAACCCTTCTCACGCAACTTCTTTAAAGCATACGGAGCTTGTTCTTTCATTTTATCCGAAATTCCAATAATTCCCTTAATCTCATTTTCAACGCTAATTAAAATTGTTGTTTTTCCTTGTCTTTGAAATTCATTAAATTTTACATTATAAGAATCAATTGGAATGTTATAATCTACCATTAACTGCTCGTTTCCTATGAGAACAGTATTATTTTTAATATTAGTCTTAATCCCTTTCCCAGGTATGGCATCAAATTCAGTAGGAATTTCAAGATTTAAACCTCTTTGGTTTGCTTCTTCAATGATTGCTTGTCCAAGAGGGTGTTCAGAACCCATTTCAGCACTTCCAGCATAGAATAATAACTGTTCTTCGTCATAACCGTTGCCATTCAAATCTTTTTCAGTAAAAATTGCAGAAACTCTTGGTTTCCCTATAGTTAAGGTCCCAGTTTTATCAAAAACAATTGTATTAATTTTACTAATTGCTTCTAAAGAATCCCCACCTTTTAATAAAATTCCATTTTGAGCACCTTTACCAGTACCTACCATGACAGCAGTAGGGATCGCTAGACCGAGAGCACATGGACATGAGATTACAACAACTGATGTGAAAACTAATAGAGATAATTCTAATCCTATACCTGCTATAAAATACCAAAATAAGAACGCTCCAGTAGCAATAACAATAACCGCAGGAACAAAATAATTGCTAACTTTATCTGCTAATAGTTGTTTCGCCGCTTTTTTACTTTGGGCTTCCTTTACAAAGTTAATTATTTGAAATAAAAATGTATCCTTCCCTATTTTTTCCGCTGTGATATTAATTAACCCAGTTTGATTCAATGTGGCACCAATTACTTCACTTTCAATTTCTTTTTTCACATATTTACTTTCTCCAGTAATCATTGATTCATCGACTTTTGTTTTTCCTTTAACTACTTTCCCATCAATCGGAATTTTTTCCCCAGGTCGAACAACTAAAATGTCTCCAACCTCGATCTCTTCTATTGGGATTTCGATTTCTATTCCATCTTTTAAAAGAGTTGCTGTCTTGGGTTGTAGCCCAATAAGCTTTTTAATCGCTTCTGAAGTTTGTCCTTTAGTTTTATGCTCAAAATACTTGCCAATTAAAAGGAAAGCAAGTATCATACTCATTGCTTCATAAAATGTCTTGCCATCAATTAAAAATGTAGTCAAAATAGAATATACTAAAGCCGTTGTAGTTCCCAAAGCAACTAAAACATCCATGTTAGTTGATTTATTTCTTAACGATTTATAAGCACCAATAAGAAAGAAGGAACCTGCGATACTAAAATCAATCAACGCTAAAAAGAATAAAAATACATTCCTAATGTAAGATTCAGCTACGAACCAACTTATTGGTGTGATAATAACCATAAATGCTAGTGAAATGAGCAGGATCTTTAATCGATATCTCATCTCTTTTTTATGTCTTTCAATTTCTTTATCAAGAGCTCCTGCAGCTTTTTCAATTTTATACCCTAATTTCTTGACTATCGAATATAGCTTACTTTCATCAAGTTTTAACTCATTAAATTCAATAAATAATTTACTAGCTTTAAAATTCCCTCTTACTTCATAAATACCTTCAATATTTTTAAAATCATCTACTAGATTATTGAACTCTGACTCTGAAATAGAATCTGTTAATTTATAGTCAATTTTAGCTAAGCTTGCTTTATATCCTAAATCTTTGACTGCCTTATTAAAATCGTCATAACTAATTTTGCTTGAATTATATTCAACGGTGGCTTCTTCATTAGCGAAATTTACGACTGAGCTACTTACACCATCTAAACTCTTCAATTTTGTTTCTATCTTTAGAGCACAGGAGGCACAAGTCATACCGCTGAGGATTATTTTGATCTTTTCTTCTGTTTTTTCTTCCATTTTGCATTACTCCTTTCTTAATTCATTACTAGTGATATAATTAAATATAGATTTTGATTATAATTTGAAAACATAATTGATCTTTTCTTTAATGTTCTTAATGAAATCTCTCTCTTGAATTCTATTTTAGAAATTTTATTATCTAGTTCTCTTCAAATAGTTGAATTTAAGATAAAAAGTGAAATTTTAATAATCTGGAAATTAAAAAAAAAGTATTGTATTAAAAGTTTGATCTTCTATTCCTTTCTTTCTTGGTTATAATTACTTCTCACGATTAGATATATGATCAGTCCAAAAACACTTAGAAATAAACCGAAAACTAACCAGAATTCAGCGTTTATACCTCTTTTTATTGCGTCTTTATGCATATAATTAGCGATCAAGATACCTATAACCAAAGCAGCTATTCCTCCAATAAGCATAAAAACCCAACCAAATGGACCAAATGCTCCAGAATAAATAGGACATTGTAAAAGACTCATTTTATCATCTCAATTAATTAATTTTTAATGGCGATTCTTGTTATATTAATCAACAAAATTTGTTGGAATAATTAAACCTAATCATTATAAAAAAGAAGCATGGGAAGTAAAATTAAGGTGTTTTATTTTTTCTTTTCACGATATTTTTTAATAGCATCTTGCAAAGCATCAGCGGCTAAATTGCTGCAATGCATCTTAATTGGAGGTAAACCATCTAAAGATATAACAATATCGTTTCTAGTAATGTTCAAAGCCTCATCTAGCGTTTTACCCTTAGCTAATTCTGTTATCATAGAAGAAGTTGCGATAGCCGCTGCACACCCAAAAGTCTGAAAAGAGATATCTCTTAATATTTCCTTACCATTTTCTTCTTCCACTTTTATATAAATATACATGAGATCTCCGCATATTGGATTTCCTTCTTCTCCAATTGCATCTGCACCTTTCATCTCTCCCATATTACGAGGATTTCGAAAGTGATCCATTACTTTTTCAGAATAAATATTACATCAACGCTCTTAATTGTGTTTAATATGCAAGAAAAAGATTTTTTAAATATAGTTTTTACCATTTTTCTTAGTATTAGTAATAGTTTACCTTTTAGAATTAAAAACTATTTAATTTAATATCAAGAGTTTTCTCTTTTTCGGAAGTGAGACTTTCTCAACACCCATCTCTTTTACATATTCCACTACATCAATAAGTTTTTTTGCTGATTGATGAAAAAAACAAACTTCTTTTGGTTCAAGAACTTTTATCATTTCTGCAAGCTGAATTTTATCAGCGTGCAATTTAATTTTAAGTTGAGGCATAAAAGTATTTATCAAAAATGCCCTAAATGGAGCTTTCCACGTTTCTGAGAATTCGATCTCATTTCCTCCGGATATTAAATCCATACCTGGTTGTTCGTGAATAGCTCCTGCAAGGAATACTAAATTGTGAGGGTTACGACCAACTACATTAATAATATTTCTAATTAAACCATAAGATAGATCTGGTGGGTGGCTGATTATAATATTGTTTTTCTTACGTAAAAATTCCAAATCGCTGCGATCGAACCATCTAAATTTGATACTATTAAACGGATTAGCTTTGCCTTTTATCAATCTTGATATAGGTCCATAGATGTACTCATAACGATGATTTATGACTTGAATGTTTTTTCGTACCATCATGTCTACATAAATATTGGGGCGTTTTGTGTATCCTTTTCTTAATTGCAGTTTTCGAAAATAACGCCAAAAGATAAGCATAAAACTTATAGCTAAACTTGAAGGATCAGCTCCTATTAGAACGTTATCTTCATATTCCGCTTTTTGTTCCAAGAAGAGTATTAAACTGTGAAATTGATCAGAGATATTTCCGTATTCTTCTTGCGCAGCAGTTCCATCAATTAAAAGATAGTCAATAGGGCGCGATATTTGTTCCAAAAACCTTTTTGTGCCAGCAAACGGCGTAATGTCGTAGTAGGTATAATCACCCGTATATAGGAACCGAAAATCGTTAACCTTTGCTAATATCATTAATGCCCCCGGCATGTGACCCGCATGAAAAAAGGATAGGAAGCACTCTTTGTCTCTAAATTCTATTTTATCACCATTTTCCACATAAATTACATTCTTTACGATATTACGATATTCTTCTTCTTCAATCTCATCGTTATTTTCCTGTTTTAAATAGTTTGAATCCCTTAAGAGAAATAAATCTAAAGTAATTCGCGAACAGAAAACAGGAACATCAGGATTTTGTGAAATTAACTTCTTAAGACCTGACACATGATCGAAATGACTATGCGAGATAAACACAGCGTCAATTCTTGGTATAAAAGTCTGTATCTGTAGCCCGTTTTCAGATGTTGATTCATTTTGCTCCGCTTCTAATATTAACTGAGGGAGATTTTGAAGATATTCTTCAATATGCTTAAAATCATCAGGTCTTTTATATTCTCTCTCTTTTATAGAATCTTCGTTATTTTCAGTAACTTCTCTGTTCTCTATTTGTTCTACATCTGCTGTAGATTCTTTTTCTTCTGATTTTCCTGTATCTTCTGGCTCAGAAATTCCACAATCTAATAGAATATTAAGATTTCCTATGCCTAAAATATGACAATTATGATTTGGTTTAAGAACAATAGGATAAATTGTTACTCTTATCTTTTCCTTTCTATCATCATTTGAAACTGATATCTCTTTAAAAAAATTAGAATCGAACTTTTTATCGATTTTATCAATAGCTTCTGAAATATTACTTTCACCGACAGGGACGCCAGTAATATAGAAATACCAACCGTATTTCTTAACTAATCTTTTTAATTGTTCATACATCATGTCTCCTATTAATGATTTAACAACTATTACTCGTTCTTTTTGGTAGTAAATGATTTTTCCTATAGAGTTCTTTTCTTTCAAGGGAATATCTTCATTTTCAAATAACAAATCTTTTAAAACATCTTTAATAGGTTGTTGAGGTATCTTACTTGAGTTTATAAGCTTTAAATATTGAAAATATTCTTTAGTGTGATATAATGAACGCATGTTTTCTTTTTCTTTTAATGGAATAGTATGATCTCCAAACTGAAAATTTTCTTTACTTAAGGTTCTTTCTTCTTTCTTAGGTTCCTTTCTCTTTTTATCCTTTTTTAGTTTTTTAGACTTTTGTTTAGGTTTGGAAACAAAGAAAAACCAACCGTAAGCGTAGATCAATTTATCTCTTTTCCAAATGATGTCTTGTCCAAAGTTAGTAATTATAATGATGATTCTATCTTTTTGAGAGTATACAACTTTAGATATAGAATCCTTAGTTTTTTTTGGTATATCATCGTTTTCTAAAAAAAAGTGATTTAATACATCTTCTATAGATTTCTGAGGAATCTCCTTACTCTTCATTAATTTTAATTTATCTTCATATGACTTTATCTTGTAAGAAGAGCTTATTTCTTCCCGATTTTCCAGTTCTATCGCTTTCTCTAGATATTTATATTCCGCTTTATCCATTAAATTAAACAATTTTACAACAAAAAAAACAATTTCGATTTTTGAATATCCTTTAGAAAAATCTTCTATAAAAAAAATCGCATTAATCCTACTTTACTCTCTTTTGAGAGGTGACATTTTTCTAAGTCTTTCGACTATAGGAGGTAATTTTTCTAAAAAGTAATCAATGTCCTCTTCGGAGGTAAATCTTCCAACAGTCACTCTTAGGGAACCATGAGCTTCTTGTGGTTTTAAACCTATAGCCAATAATACATGAGATGGATCTAATGACTTTGAGGAGCAAGCAGATCCTGTTGATGCTGCTATTCCTTC
>JAEOTS010000164.1 GCA_016839745.1 Promethearchaeota archaeon | reverse complement strand
TATAATCCGAATGAAAATTCTTGGGTAGTTGAAAAAGGTACGTTTAAAATATTAATTGGCAGTTCTTCTAGAGATATTCGACTTGAAGGAGAAGTTGTATATTTAGAATAAAGGAGAATTTATAGTAAAAATAGAAAAAAAAGAGTTGAAATTGAACTTAAGAAAGAATTGATGAGTTATTATTCGAAATAATGAGCGCCTTCTTCCATTGCTATACTTTGGATTTCTCCAAATGCGATGGCATCTTGAAGATTACCATCAATGACTAAATCTCCAGACATATACGCGCTTGTAGATTCAATTTCGCCAGAAGACATACCTGTCCAGGTAGCTCCTGTTGCGGACATGGTAACGCTTGGATCTTCACCCTCTCCTTCGCCATAATCAACAGTTCCATCTCCCATTTTAACCCAATACTTGTAGTTAGCATCAGTTACTATGAGTTGAACCACTGTGGCATCCATATCTTCTAATTCTTCTTTTAAATCTTCACTTTCTTCAGCCAATTGTTTTACAAATTCAAAAAGTTTGAGAGAATCTGATGGTGCACTTGGTCCTTTTTTTCTCATTTCTTTCATTTCATCTACTATTTTCTGGTCAACCATTTTATTTTTCAACCTTTTATTAGTTCATGATAAAATTATAGTTAAATTTACATTATTAATTTATTTAAATATATATTTTTTGTCGTTTTGTGATCTTGAATTTTTAAAAAATCACATTTAATACATATTCATTTTTGGAAACTCTCATCTAAAACTATTTAATTTTAACCTAACTTACTAAAATAACATTAAATATTTGACTTCGATTATAATATGTTGAGAGTAGGGATAATTGGTTGTGGTGATATCGCGAATTTAAACGTGTTAGGATATCTTCGATCCCAAGAAACTGAGCTCGTTGCGGTAAGTGATACTGATTTACAAGTTGCGGGTAAAAAGTTAGAAAGATGGGGCTTACGGACAGTTCCAATATACGAGGATTATAAAAAAATGATTGATCGCGAAGATCTTGATATCGTAGAAATTTTAACGCCTCATCATCTTCACGCTCCAATGACAGAATACTGCGCAAAAGCGGGAGTTCCTGGAATTTCAGTGCAAAAACCAATGGCTCACACGATAACAGATTGTGACAACATGATTCGTGTTTGTGAGGAAGAAAATGTAAAGTTGAAACTCTATGAAAACTTTAGGTTCTATCCAGTTTACTTAAGAGCAAAGATACTATTAGAACAGGAAATAATAGGAGAACCTTTAAATTTCAGAATAAATACCGTTGCACATGGAGGTCCAAGTATGGCTATAGATATGAAGGCTTTCCTTTGGCGTCGTAATTTTGAGAATTGCGGAGGAGGCATGTGGATATACGATGACGGGATTCATAAATTATCAATGGCGTTATGGCTAATGGATCAAGAGAAAGTTGATGAATTATACAGTTGGATCGATTATTTTACAACAGTACAGGATTCACCAAGCCTTCTATTTTGGAAATATCCTAGTAAAGAATTAGATGATCCCCCTAAATACGGTTCAATGCAGTTTACTCTTGCACCCAATGTTTACTATCCAAGTAATTATTACGATTGTGACGAATTTATTGAAATTTCTGGAACAAAAGGCATGATGTGGTTAAATCAATGCACCAGCGGAGGAAATATAATATCTAAAACGCCTCAATATCCTCCTATCGTTGTCTATAGCGGTGGTGAAGTCAAATCTTATGGGGAAGAGTTACCAAGGGATTGGAGATATTCTTTTATTAATTCAACTGAACATTTTATTAGTGCTATTCAAGAAGGGAGCAACCCAATTTATACTGGTGAACAAGGGAAGAATTTATGTATATTTGCTAAAATGCCATATGTATCGACTCAAAAGAAAAGGATTGTAAGGTGGGAAGAAATCACTTCAGAAAATGAACAAAATGGTTCTTGTAATATAAATGATCCTGTGGAAACAGATGGAGGAACACTAATCAAATATCTTAATAGGATTAGAAAGGATTTAAAAAAAGGTATTCAAGAAGGATTACAACACAAAGAATTTAAGTATCAATACGACCTTTAAATCATTTAAGGGATCTCTTTCATCAATACTTCATTACCTAATTCAGAAGATCTTATGGCTGCTAAGTTAAATCTTAAAATATATTTGGCTTGTTTGCCAGATAATATTGGTTCTTTATTTCCTTTTGCAACCTCAATTAAATGTTTTGTTGCATTAATAAAACTCAGTTTCCAGTCTTTCTCAAATTCATTAAATGTTTCCACTTTACCATCGCGAATTAAAACAATTGGGGCAAACACATCTGATTTTGACATAGAGTTTCCCATAGAAGTCCCTTGATTTATTTTCATTATTCCTCTACTTGCGATTATTTCTATAAATTCATCTGTAGGATAGTAGTTAGAATGAATTTGCATTTCTGGCATTAAAGAGAACTCCATGTGCCCATATTGAGGAATTAAATGTTGGCGATTTTGTTTATATTTGAACATTACATATGCAGGCGCGTCTAAACCTTCATAATTGCCCGTCCATGCAAATACTTTTTCGATTTCTTCCCCAAAAAACCATGATGCTAAAGAAAAAGCATGCCAACCATTGTCAAGTAGTACCGGTGAACCTGCTTTAGCACCACCAACCATCTTTGGGTCTTCTCTCCATTTATTAGCACCATTTGGAACCTTCCAACCTCCTTTACCACCCATTGCGATCTTTATTCTAATAGAGGAAGGATCACCAATAAAATCTGAATCTATTAACTCCTTGGCCTTCAGAATGTGGGGAGCAAATAAAAAATTTTCATAGATAGAAAGAGTTGAGCCCGAATTTTTACATTCTTTAATCATTTCATCAGCTTCTTCAAGGGATAAAGCCATTGGTTTTTGAACCGAAATTATTTTTACTCCTTTATTGGCAGCATAGATCGCTGCATCAGCGTGAAGATGATGGGGAAGGAGAATCTCAACAATATCTAATTCTTCTTTAGCTAGCATATCTTTATAATCAGAATATATTCGGGTATCTTTATTTAATTTGAATTTTTTGATTTTATCTTTAGCTTTATCTGTAGTTCTATTACATATACATGTAATTTCAACATCTCCATTATTCAAATATCCAAGAACATTTAAATCGAAAATGACCCCGGTTCCAATAAATCCAACTTTCAGCATATCATTTAATAAAATTATTTATGAAATATATATAGCTCAGTTTCTCTAAGCAAGAAAATTAACTTTAAAAAGAATTATTTGTAGTTAAATCTATACTAATAAAAATTCAAATGAAGTTAACAAATATACTGTGAAATTATGTTTAAGCAAGCAATAGTAAGAAAACCATGTAAAAACTTTCAATTTGGGATCTCTACATCCAACTTGGGAAAACCTGATTATCGAAGAGCGATACTACAGCATTTAAAATACGTAGAAGCACTAACGAAATGTAACCTCTCTGTAATTGAATTAAATGAGGATAACCGTTTTCCAGATTCTACTTTTGTTGAAGATACAGCAATCGTTGATAAAGAATTTGCTGTAATTACTAATCTTGGAGAAAAAACTAGACAGGGTGAAGAAATTGAAATTAGAGAAAAATTAGAGACATTTTACAGGAATATTGAATCAATAAGAAAACCTGGTACTTTAGAAGGAGGAGATGTATTGAAGGTTGAAGATCATTATTACATAGGACTTTCGAATAGAACAAATAATGAAGGTGCCAATCAACTAACTAAAATTTTAAAAAGCTACGGATATTCTTCCACCATAATTCCTCTTAAAAAAGTTCTTCATTTAAAAACAGGAATATCCTATTTAGGAGATGGAATTTTACTAGTATCTGGGGAATTTAAAAACCATTCCGAATTTAGGGATTATAATCTTATTGAAGTTCAGGAGAGTGAAGCTTACGCAACAAATAGTCTGAGGATAAATGAATATGTGCTTAAACCGCAGGGATATGCAAACTTAACAAAACAAATATTAAACTATAATTTTAACATTTTAGAACTTGATATGTCTGAATTTGAAAAAATGGATGGAGGACTTTCTTGTCTCTCCCTACGATTCTAGGAGTATCTACATTAATTAGTTTTAGCTGATAAAATTAATTCT
>JAEOTS010000163.1 GCA_016839745.1 Promethearchaeota archaeon | reverse complement strand
GCTGATAATAATAATAGTGATTCAGTAGTTAGACTTAAATTCCTCGCTAAATCGTAGTTTAACGTTTCTCTGTAATTTCCAGTAGTTGCGTTAACTAAATACCTACGCAAATGGTGAGACTCGTCAAATATTACTATGTCCCAGGAAATTTGAGAAAGCAAATCTATATACTTCCGATTTCTCGCAAATTGGAGGGAACATATAATTAAATTATCGTAATAAAATGGATTCTGAAGCACCTCAGCACTTCTATGAGTTCCTCTCTTCTTTAATTCTTTTATTTTCTTCCCATCATATATTGTAAACTCAATATTGAACTTATTTTGCATTTCAAATTGCCATTGTTTTACTAACGTAGCGGGAACGATAATTAATATTCTCTCAGCAAGATTTCTAGCCATCATTTCTTTGATATAAATTCCGGCTTCAATGGTCTTTCCAAGTCCAACTTCGTCTGCTAAAATTATTCGGGGAAAATATTCTTCTGATAATCTATGCGCAACATTTATTTGATGTGGCATAAGAGAAAGTCTAGAATTAGTAATACATTTTATTTGATAAGAGGTGTAATATGAATGAAAGAGATTTGCCCAATATTTTATTAGAAAATTATTAGGAGGATCTATTCTTTTTCTTGCGATTATCCTCTTAATAGGAGTTTCGTATTTTGAAATAATTTCAGATTCATAAATTTGGACTAATTTCCCGTTTGGAAATAACACCTCATAAGAGGTGCTTCCATCCTTTAGTAAAAAATTGTTAGAGTTGATGGTTCCAATTCCACTTTTAGTCAGGATTCTATCATTAACTTCAAAAATATAATGTATGAGGTCAAGAGGATGAATTATTTTTACTACATTATTTTCAAACCTGACTTTGTATTTGGTTATAAAATATGAATCCTCTTCGTCTAAAGATCTTGAAGCGGGAATTTCTAGCTTTTTTATAATTCTCCCAATACCTAACTCGGGATTTAACCTATTAATAACTAAATTATCTAAATTGAATTTTTGCCCTTGGCAGTAGACATTAAAACATTTCGAAAATCTAGATACTAACTTGTTATTGCAAAAAGGACAATTATATTTTTTAGAATTAATTTTAGAAACCATTATCTTTATAATCAATTTAACATGAATAAATGTAAAAATTTTATCATTAAATAAAATTATAGAGGGATTTAATTGTCTGATGTAGGAATTAAACCAACATTTATTGGAAAAAATAAGGATTTAGTTTTTATAGTTCCCAAAGAACTCTTCACTATGGGCGCGGAACCAATAGAAGTATTAAATCGTGAATCCGCAAAAAAATTTAGTAAATATATTCGAGGTACTTTTAAAGGATTTCAACAATCTAGGAAAACAAAATATGGAAATGAGAATAACACTAAAACTGAAACAACTCCAGAATTCTGGGTAGAATTTGAAAAAAAAGCTAGAGAATTTAATGTTGATTTTATTGCTTATATTCCAGTTTTAGAAAATTACATTTTTAAAGATTTGAAAGTTTACGGAAAAAATGGGATTATTTTTGGTATGGAAATGAAATGGGAGGATATTAATACAGCCCCAAGTGCGAAATGTGAAATAGAAGTATTTAGAGTTTATAAGGTATTAGGAGATATTACTATTGAATTAGCAGAATATTTAAAAGAAAAAGGATATAAAAGTGAAGCGCATCACCCATTTGGTGGGAAATTATTATATGGTCCACATGTAGTTGCAGCCGGACTTGGATTTATGGGAAGAAATGGACTCATAATCACACCTGAATTTGGACCAAGACAAAGGTGGAGTATGATCACTACAGATGCAAATATTCCTAATACCTCAAAAAGGAACTTTGATGAATTAGAAGAATTTTGTAAAAGCTGTGGTTCATGTGTGAAGAACTGTAAAGGAGGTGCTGTTTATAAAGAACCTATTAGAAAAGATTCAAAAATTATTACTCATATTGATCGCTCTAAATGTATAGATAGTATATTAAAAAATAATTATTGCTCTTATTGTCTTAAAATTTGTCCAATAGGACATCCAAAATAAAAAGAATCGCATAAAAAATGAAAGATTATTTTTTTTATTTCTTTTAAAGCAAAAATTTAAGATTAATTTGCTTTAAAATGTGCCTTCATGGAATAAAGAAGTGAATTCGAACTATTTAGAATCCAATTTTTTTTGCAAATATTCGTCAATTGCTCTGGCAGCTCTTTTTCCTGCACCCATTGCTGAAATGACAGTAGCACTTCCGGATACTATATCTCCACCAGCAAAAATACCTTCTATATTCGTTTGACCGTTTTGGTCTGCCACAATATATCCCCATTTATTTAATTTTAATTCTGGGATCGATTTAGTTAAGATTGGATTAGCACCGGTTCCGATCCCTACGATAACTGTATCTGTATCAATTGTGTATTCAGAACCTTCAATTTTTATTGGTCTTCTCCTACCAGAATCGTCAGGTTCTCCTAGTTTCATCTTTATGACCTCGATTTTGCTCACATTATCGTTTTCGTCTCCAATAAATCTTACCGGATTTGTTAAAAATTGGAATTGGATACCTTCTTCGAGAGCGTGGTGATATTCTTCTTTTCTTGCTGGCATTTCCGATTCTGATCTACGATAAATAACAATAACTTTTTCTGCCCCTAATCGTAATGCGGTTCTTGCGGAATCTAATGCCGTGTTCCCCCCTCCAATGATAGACACGATTTTACCAACTTTAACAGGAGTATCATATTCAGGGAATCGAAATGCTTTCATTAAATTAGATCTAGTAAGAAACTCGTTAGCAGATAGGACCCCGTTTAAACTAATCCCTGGAATTTTCAATAGCATTGGTAGTCCTGCTCCTACTCCTATAAAAAACGCTTTGAAGCCCATATCTATTAAATCGTCAATCGTAAGGATTTTTCCAATTATCGAATTATATTCGAATTTAACATTTAGCATCTCTAAAGTCTCAGTTTCACTAATAATTATTTCTTTAGGGAGTCTGAATTGGGGTATTCCATAATTTAGAACTCCACCCCCTGTATGGAACGCTTCAAAAACAGTAACACCATAACCGTTCATCGCAAGTTCTCCAGCGCAAGCTAATCCTGCGGGACCAGCCCCTATAACTGCTACTTTCACCCCTTTTGGAGCTGAGCATTCGGGACACTCTTTAAGATTATTCCTTCTTTCCCAATCTGCTATGAACCTTTCCAATTGACCAATTGCTATAGGTTCTCCAAGACCACCTAGTAAGCACGCTTGTTCGCATTGAACTTCTTGAGGACACACTCTTCCACAAATTGCTGGTAATAAATTATCTGATTTGATCTTATAGAGTGCACTTTTGTATTTTTTTTGCCTTAAAAGTTTAATGAACTGAGGTATTTTGATGTTAACGGGGCAGCCAGAAACACAAAGAGGATTTCCACATTGTAAACATCGCTGAGTTTCTAATTCAACCATTTCTTCAGTTAATCCAAATGGTACTTCTGCGAAATTCTTGATTCTGACGCTCGGTTCTTGTTCTATCACTAAAGGTCTTCGTAAATCTTCATATCTTTTTATTTTGTTTTTAGCTATTATTCTCAGTGAACTGAAGCTTTTGCTTTCTTCTTCAATCTTTTTCTTTGCTATCATATTAAGATCTACAGCCTTTTGAAAAAAGTCAGCCCCTTTTTTAGTCCTTATGAAAACGGTCGACCAACCCGCATCAGAACCAATTGATCCTACAGAGATATCTGTGTGGATCGCTGTTAAATCTTCGCAAAAAAAGCAACCGAGCCTACCATACTTCTTGATATTTTTAATAGGGATGTCGTAAACATCACCACCATTATTATAAATAAAAAAACGCCCTTTATTAATGTCCATTTTCTTAACTTCTGAGGGTGAGGATTGGAACTCGATATTCAACAGTTCAATAATGTTCGTGTAATCAAAAGATTCTGAACAAAGTAATCCTATTTTAATGGCGATATTATTATAAAAAGGTTTATTTAAAGGATAATAGGATACTTTTCTTAGAGCTTTCATAATACATGGAGTCCCTACTACCGCAATTTTCTCACAATCCTTGTGCTTATATAACTCTTTTAATATTGGGGAGTTAGTATATTTAGTTCCTGCAGTTTTCAAAAGATCTTCTTTATTATCAATAAAGATAGGTAAAGGGTCTAAAGGTTCAGTTCCCTCAGTTACAACTAAAGCACCATCGATTAAATTCTGTTTGAATGCCATATTCAGCAATGTTGTGACTATTCCTCCGTCTTGCGCATACTGTGCAATTTCCTTATCAGTAGTATGAGCCGTAATTATCTCACGGTAGTAGTTAAATTGCTCTAAATACTCTACATTTGGATCGTTATTATCATCAAGCGCACCTAAGATTTTTGGGAAAAAGGATCTTGGACAAGATGTGTAGCATAGACCACAATGCATACATAATTCTTCGTTTAACTCAAAAGTCCCTTTAGAATAGGTTACTGCATTAACAGGGCAAATAGATTCACAGGATCCACACCCACAACATAGATTCTTGTCTCTAATCAATTTGACATTAGGAAAGATATTGTAATTTTTCAAATCTTCGATTTCTGCATGGAAAAACCTTGGTGTTTCACCAATATTATTCAAATAACCAAATTCTTTTAGATATTCAATATCACACGCTATATTTTTATCTGATAATGAGAGTTCTGATTTCAATTTAGGAATGTCAATACCCTTATGATCCTCTATTTTTTCTAAAATTAATCTTCTATTCTTATCAGCTTCTGTAATATCGGCGATTAGTTTGCTTAGGTTATCTTGAGTGTATTTGCCAGCGTCTAGTATTTTTTTCTTGTTACTATTTAGTATATCGACTAACGATCTCTGATTTCCCACTCTAATCCACCTCGCTTTTATATTTTTCTAATGCCCTACACTCTTCATCGTAGCATTCTAACGAATATTTTTCTTGTTCAAGAAACCTATCGGCGCGTTTTAAGAGATTATCAAAATCTACAATGTGCCCATCCACATCTGGACCATCAACGCACGCAAACTGGACGCCACCATCAAGAGTCAAAAAACGACAACATCCACACATGCCCGTTCCATCAATCATTATCGTGTTCAAAGAAACATAGGTTTTTACTTTGGGTAGACTCCCAGATCCATTAGTTGTTAGGACGACATATTTCATCATTATTAAAGGTCCGATTGCGATAACGAGACTAATTTCTTTTTCCTTTATAATCTCTTTTAACGGATCAGTTACTACTCCTTTTCTCCCTTCACTCCCGTCATCTGTAGTAATGATTAATTCATCGCTCACTGATTTTATCCTATCTTTCCAAATTAATAGCCCTTTACTTCTAGCACCCAAGATCGTGATAATTTTATTGCCTGCTTCTCTTAGTTCTTTTGATTGAGGATAACATGGGGCTATTCCTATTCCCCCTCCAATTATTACAACTGGATGTTCATATTTATCAATATGAATTCTATTCCCTAAAGGTCCTACGACATCAAGTACCTTATCGCCAACTTTTAGGTTACAAAGCAGTTTAGTGCTTTTACCCACTACTTGAATTACAAGGGTTACGGTCCCCTTTTCCCGATCGTAGTCGGCGATTGTTAGCGGAATTCTTTCTCCAGTTTCGTTAACTCTAACAAGGATAAAATTTCCCGCATAAGCTTTTTTAGCTATTAGTGGCGTTTTTAATACCATTTCAAAAATTGTTCCGCTATCCCCAAGCTGAATTTTTTCAAGAATTTCGTAAGGCAAATTTAATCGAGACTCCTTTTTATTTAAAATTGATATACCCTATTTCTAAGTGATTCAAAGATTAAAAATATTTAAGGTTGTTATAATTGGGGGGAAAACAATGGGTTTTAAAAATTAATAAAGATAGTTAATTGATATATATTTACTACATAAAGAGCATTTTGCCAATGAAAGTGAGTAAGTCAATTACCTTAATTTTGTTTTTTAGTTCTTTATTCTCGTTTAGATAGCAATTTAAATGCGTTAAACACTTTGGACAAGTGGTAATTAAATATTCTGCACCAGTTTCGATTGCTTGGTTTACTCTCGATTCTTGTAACAACTTAGAATTTTGATTGCATGAAATATAAGCAGAAACTCCGCAACAGTCTGCGTCAAGCCTATTATTTTCCATTTCGAGTAGTTTAATACCGGGGATTTGATTCAAAACTTCACGAGGAGCGTCATAAACATCGCTCATGCGACCAAGCCTACACGGATCGTGGTAAGTTACTTTAACTTCTCCCAGATTTGGAAACGATATATCTTCTAATAACTTTTCTTTCATAATGTACTCCGAAATGTGATAAAGTTCAAAGTCGAACTCATCGCGTTTATTAAACAATTTTCTATATTCGTTGTTCCAGGTGTAATACCCTTCAGGGCAACTAAAGACGATAGTTTTCACTCCAGCGTCCTTAAACAACTTAACATTGTATCTTGCTAACTTTTCAAAAGATTCTGTATCGCCTTGCCAAATAATATCATGTCCGCAGCACTTTTCCTCCGGTAAAACAACGGGTACAATTTCGTTCTGATTTAATATCCCAATTACGCTCTTAGGAACGGTGAGATAATTTGTAGCGTTATAGGAATTCATGTTGTCTTGGTTTCCATAGTTACTAACCATGACACCGGAAGAATCAAGGGCTCCAGTATAATCTTCAGGGATCTGGTCGGTATTGCTGCAACAATTGCAATTTAAACACCTATTAGCTTCCTTGATTGCCTGTTCTTCCGTAAATCCTAATTCCATCTCTTCAAAACAAACTAACCTTTCTTCTCCGGGCATAAAGTTCATTTCTTGGCAAGCGTTAACTTGGATATATTTCTTAGGAATAGTAGATCGTTTTAGATCCTTTTTAGTGATCCTCGCTTCTTTTAAATCAACTCCACGGAGATAGCGATCTATTGAATATGCCGCTTCTCTCCCATCTCCAATCGCATCAACCGCACACATGAGTGAATCAAAAATTATATCTCCACCAGCAAAAACCCCTGGAATAGAAGTTTCGTAGGTTAAATTGTCAACTACTATTTTGCCTCTCTCTATTTTTAATTTGTTATCCGTTGCAGCATTAATAGGGACCATATCAAGTCCCTGTCCAATAGCAGTAACGACATAATCTACAACGATCTTAAAATCAGAACCTTCCACTTTGTTTAAAGGTCTTCTTCCAGTCTCAGGATCAGGTTCCCCCCATTCAATTTTATAACAATTTAATGCCAATTTCCCGTTAGGTTCTTGCGTTATGTTTTTCGTTGAAGTGGTAAAATGATATTCCATGACTTCTCTCTCGGCTTCGTGCAAATCTTTAAGCACATTTTTAAGAGCTTCCTCCGTTAATATGTCTACAAAATCGGCTTTAGTAGCACCTAATCTAACAACAGTTTCACCAACATCTACGGCAACTGCTCCCCCGCCGATAATTCCAAAAGATTTGCCTTTAAACTCTTCGGGGTCTTCCGCACATTTATATTTTCGATCTAAAAGAAAATCTATAGCAACATGAACATTAGGTAAATCTTCGCCTTCTAACCTCAATGTTTTTGGCACGTAAAGACCTACCGCTATGAAAACGGTTTCAAATCCTTCTTTTTTGAGATCTTCAAGAGTAAAATTAGCACCAAACTCTTTATTTAATACTATTTCGACTCCCATGCTTTTTATAAAGTCGACATCGTGGTCTAAAGCTTCATCAGAGAGTCTATATTGCGGAACTCCGTATCTTACGACGCCACCAGTTTTATCACCTTTTTCAAAGATCGTGGGTTTATATCCCATTCTTGCTAGGAAGTAAGCAGCGGATAGTCCTCCGGGTCCAGCACCGATTATTGCAACTTTTTCTTTCGTTTGCTTAACTGGCTTTATTTTACTCTTGTTAGGATGAGCAGCCTCATAATCTGAAACGAACCGCTTTAACTCTCTAATTGCAACAGGATCGTCGTGGTACTGCCGATTGCAATTCAATGCGCACTGCGCAGTACAAATTCTACCACATAAATAGGGTAAAGGATTCATTTCTCTTATTAAATCAATAGATTCTTGAAACTTTCCTTCGGATATTAATGAAACATATCCTTGAACATCCACTTCCGCAGGACAACCAACGACACACGGCGCAGTTCCCGTTAAAAATGGAACGCACCCCATAAAATAAGCAATTTCTCCTTGATTCTTTATCTTTAAACCTGTTCCTTCTAAGAATCCAAGCTTGTTAGTGAATTTTATCTTATCGTCTGCCATTAATTTTGGTATACTGGAATAAACTCTATCGTGATTACAACTACGCAAAGTCTCTTGTAATGGTTCGTATTCCGATGTTAAGGTTCGAAGTTCCTTAATAATCTCTGTGAAGTTGACCCCCGTTTTATCTTTAGTCATTGGACAATACTCTGTGCACAGTCCACAAGTTAGACAATCCCAAATATTATTATTTTGTAACGCTTCCTCTGGCGATAAGAAGGTTAAGTCAGTAATTAAATTTCTCGGATAAAACAAGTCTAAGTAAGAGACAGGGCACACATTAACGCAACGATTACAATTATAACAATAATTTGCGTTCGCAATAACATTTTTAATTATGTCACTTGAGAGTATTCTGTCATTTTTCTTACTTACGCTTTTTTCGTTAGTTTCAGTCATATGAATCCCTTATCGGTCTTTATTCTAATGTTAAATATAATTTAAAGAAGTTTAAATATGCTTTTATTATCATTAAAAAGATTTTCATTGTAAATTTCATCTTAACATTTTCTTTAAAGCAGTGTTGATTATGAATTCAGCTAGGGTAGAGGTTGTGTAAATTAACAAATAACCTAATAAATAGTAATTCTCTATAATAAATATTAACTCTCTATACAAAAAAAAACATAAATAAAATTTAGTGAAAAACATGAGTAAAGCGAAAGATATTACTGTACCTGATGATGTCAAGGGTTACTCCCAAGTAAGACTCGATGTCGATTTAACGAGTGGAAAAATTTCAAAATCCACTCTATCTGGCGAATTCTGTAG
>JAEOTS010000025.1 GCA_016839745.1 Promethearchaeota archaeon | reverse complement strand
ATTGCTATTATTTTCATCGCTATTCATTCTAAGATCACCATTTATCCTTGGCATACTTCTTTACTAAATTTTTGACTTTTTTTTCAAATAATTTCTGATTTTTCATCATTTCCACGGCTGCTTTTTTATTAAACACATCAGTTGGATTAACAAACTTTCCTCGAGTGTTTAACATGGCAATTATTGCTTGGACAACTGTAACTGCTGTTTTTGAAGGGCTCCATCCTCCTTTTTTACCAACTAGCGACGGATCTACTAGTGCTAAACAAATATTTCTTTGTCCTTTATATTCACTAGGTTTTGGCCAAAAATTTGGGTGCCATATTGGAGTGTGTAATCTTACAAATGGAGGCTGTTTAGGATATTGAACAGGAAACTTCATTTCTAATTTAAACAATCCCCCCGCATAAACCGTACCTTTTGGACCTTTAATCGTTAGAGCTAGGTGATTGATGCTCTTTTTTTTTGGATTAAATGGCTTTAATTGGACGATTGTCCCTTGCTTTAGCAATTTTTTTAGTCCAGCAAAATCTCTGGAAACTCGACTACTTCTTATACTCATATTCTTAACCCCGTTTTTGTTTTTTTTTTTATTAATTTTATTTTAAAATTGTGTTTTAGATTAAATTTTATTTAAATTTTAAGGTTACGTAAACTTCTCCTCCTTCAAACCCCGCAACCGTGAGAAATTCGTAATTCCTCAAATCATTTTGAATTGGACTTTGCTCTAAATCAAGAACTATTATATCATTAAAATCCAATAAAGTAAGTACTGGTTCAAATTCAGATTCTAACTTGTATCCATTTTTTTCTAGCGTTTTAATAATATTCATGCAAGGCGAGCTGTCCCTCATTTTAATGACGACTCTTCTTACATTTTTACCACATTGAGAACATTCTGGATTTCTCTTCTTTTCAATGTGGTATAATTTCATTGTTACAGCATTAAATATTGCGTAACTTGTAATGGGCTCACCCAATCCTTTATGACCTTTTTTCCAATGAAGAATTTTAACCGCTTCATGAGATTGCAACGCCGAAATAGTTGCATTAATTGTAATGATCCCAGGATCGTGGCGATCAATAATTTTCACAATATCATCTTCAGTATATTCAGGTAAGAAGTCATGTTTGGTAACAAGTTCATTTGCAACTTTTTGAATAAATCTAATATCTTCTACATTTTTAGGATTTGGGTCTCTGTCAAATTTATCTTTAAAGGCCATATCTCCTTTAAAAACACAATGAATTCTTTTTCTAGGAATACCAACCACAGTGCAAGCTGCCATTTCGTCGTTTTTTGGATCTGGTAATGGGTTACATTCATAACATGCATTTCGATATGGAAATATTGAATATATGTGACCGTAATAACCAGAAACCCCTCCATCTACTAAAGGCTTTCTAAATCTAATGCATTGAGCGTTTAAATTTAATCTTGCGTTCATTGAATCAAGACCTCCAATAACAACATCTGCATTATAATATAATGCGGGATCTAATCTTTCTAACGATGAGTGATATCCTTTAACGATAATATTAGGATTAATCTCAACTAATTTTTTTGCAGCAGCAATTGCTTTCGGTTCTCCTAACCTGGCTCCTACAAATAGAATTTGGCGATTTAAATTCGAATGTTCAATAGTATCCAAATCGACAAGATCTATATGACCTACACCTAACATTGCTAAATTCTTAGCAATTTCACATCCTAAACCTCCTACGCCAGCAATTAATACTCTCGACTTCTTTACTAATTTTTGGGACCATCCTTCTAAACGAAATTGACGATCGTATAAGTCTCTCTCTTCTTCTGATAATCCCTTTGCAAAAAAATCTGAATCCTTACCCAATATTATCACCGTTAATTTTAATCAAAAAAATAAAAAAATTGAAGGGCTTTAAGCCCTTTTATTACATTTTATGAAAAGAATTATATATATAAGTTTATCCAGCAGTACTAGCAGGAATTAATAAAATGTCGTCTCCATCGTTAACATTATAGTCTTTTAATTGACTATTCTCGTCCATTGTAACTCCTCCAGATGAAAGATGAAATTCGTCTGGATCAAGCCCGAATAGATTTCCTAAGGTTTGTTTGATATCGCTTACATGATTTGCATCATTGACAGTCAACTTTTCCTTCTTTTCACCAGGACCAATAGTTGACATAAAATATAAAGTCAACTTTTTGCCTGTTGAGGGTGTTTTACTTGATGGGGTTTTAGATTTAACTGGTTCTAATTCCTCATTAAAATCTTCTTCAAAACTCATTCATATCACTTCCTTTATTTTTTTTATTTAAGTTTTTTTTTAAGACTAATAATTACACGTTAAAATGATATTAAAAAACCCATTGGAATGATTTTGAAGATTTGTGAGTTTTTTCTGAAATGCAAGCATCTATTATAAAAAACATAATTTAATATATTTATAAATTAAATGAATGTCTATTAATATATATAAATTTGAAAATGTCGTTATAGAGAGAAGATTTGATTATAAAAATCTGATAATTCAACACATCAAAATTAAGAGCTTATGAGCACTCCGGATAACCTTCAGTCTATTGTTTGTAATCTAATAAAGGAATATCTAAAGAAGAAACCCTTCTTTTCAATAGAAGATATTGTAGTGTTCATCAATAATAGGGTAAGAGCTAATCCTAACTTGAATAAAAATAGTATTGAAATCATAATTAAAAATCTCATTAAAAAAAGAGTTCTAATCCCTGGAACCAAATTAATGAAAAATAATATCATTGAGCATCCGATAAGAAATGAAATCTATAACTACATTAGAAAGAACCCATCAAATGTTAATGATATAATGAAAGCAATCAAAATCGGAAGCAATCAAGCTTTATGGCATTTATCTTGTTTAGAAAAATTTAGATTTACGAGATCAAAAAAAATCGAGAATCAAAGAATAATATTTGAATATGATTCAAACTCAGATTTAGATAAGTTGTATTATTATTTAAAGCAAGACATTGTAAGAGATATCATCACCCTTTTGAAAGAAGAAAATGACCCGTTTAAAATTACGGAAATAGCCACCAATTTAAAAAGAAACTATAATACTGTTAAGAAATACCTTGAAATATTAAAAGATCTAAACCTAATAACAATTGAAAAAGACAAGAAAAGAAATCTGTTTAGATTAGACTTAGAGAAATATGAGAAAATTACAAAATCAATTATTGATGGTGAAACGTAAAATTTACAAATTTATTCCAATGGATTTTATATTTTGAATTATATATTAGAAAATTAGGAAATAATTTAATCAAAAAATCATGAAAAAAAGTAATAGAGTTTTAAGTATCATAACTCTTTATGTTGTATTCGTTTTACTCTATTTGATTTTTTTCTTATTACAAATAGAGAGTTTACCTTTATTTCTCTTTCTAACAATTGGGAGTATTGTTGTATTATCCCCTAGCACGATCTATACCATTATTAGTTATAAAAGTAGTCCCGCAAAGAGGTTAGAAAAAGATAAATATTATAAGAAGTCAAAAACAATCAAGGGAATATCAAGTGATCTAATTGAAGATTATTTCGAAGCCATGCCATTGGTAGATCAATACGCTCATACTGATGAATCTTTTGAAAATATTGAATCAATAGATGATTATATTTTTACACTTTTCAATCAGGAAGAACTAGATAAAATTAATTTGTTAGGATTTTCTAAAATGGATAAAATCTTTTTTCTCAGAGAAATGTTATATTTTGAAACAGGTGAGAGAAAACAGCTAATTGAAGATATTTTGAAAAATAAAAACATAACAGATGATCTGATAAATTACAACCCTCCACTACACACAATTGGAATGGATGACAAATTACGCGTTTACATAAGATCATTAGTCGAACCGGGTGAAAAAACTAAAATAATCATCATTGAAGCCTCCGATTTAATAAGTACATTCAAAGAACAAGTTGGAATTCTGTTTGATTACGGTTTAGAAGATTTTCTACTTTCCACGGGTGGAATATTATTAGACGAAACTAAGCAAATTAGGGACTATTATATTGATGATGATGACGAAATAGCACTAATTCCATCGAGAAATAAATAAAATGAAAAAAAAATTTACTAATTTTATATCTTTCTAAATATTCAACCTGCAACACTAGCTGGGATTAATAATATATCATCTCCATCAGCTACACTATATTCACTTAAAAAGGAATCCTCCTCCATGGTAACTCCTCCTGAAGATAGATGGAAATCAGATGGATCTAATGCAAATAAATTTGCCACCGTGTCTTTGATATCTCCAACTTTATTACCCGTGAAAACGAGTAATTTTTGTTTTTTCTCTCCTGGTCCTATAGTGGATAGAAAGAAAACTGATATTTTTTTTCCCTCAGAAGGGATTTTTTGTTCTGGAGTCTTAGCTCTTAAATCTTTTGTAGGGGACTTTGAAGATGGTTCTTCAATATCTTCATCCAAGCTTTCGTCAAAATCCTCGTCAAATTCTTCGTCAAATTCCTCTTCATATTCATCGTCAAAATCCATTAAATTAACACCATATGTTAAGATTTGTTATTTTTATATGTCTTATAAAAATTAATGGAAATTATGTTATATAAATAAACTTAACTTAACCAAATAAATTCTCAAATTGAAATTACAAACACTTTAGAATTCGAATTAATATAATATTATTAATCATTTATAAGAGTTTAAGAATTATCATGAAGGAAAAACCTATTCCCAAGCATAAAATTCGAGAAAAAACACCCGAAGAGCAACTAGACGACATTCCTGATGCGAAATTACTCAAAAAAATTAAAGAAGAAAGAATTAAGCTAAATAAAGAGAAAATTGAATGGGACAATGTTATCAATAGAGTTAAAGGGTATCAAGACAATATTCAAGATTTAGAAAAAAAAAGAAAAGAAAAAGAACTTCAAGTCAGAGATCTTCAAAATCAACGCGAACAACTAAAAAAAGAATTGGATAATATGAGAAACGAAATAAAAGAAAGTAAAAATAATCTCTATACCAAAGAAAGGGAGTTAGATCAAAAAAATGCTGACTTAGAGCGATATCAAGAGAGATTAGACGGATTAAGAGACGAATTAGAAAGTGAGAAGAAATATATAGCAAGTGAAAAAGAAAATGCTAAAGAAAGAATAAAAGAAATTAAAACCAAATTGCCCGGGATGGAACGGAGAGAAAGTGCGTTAGAGAGGACAATTGAAAAGTTGGAAAACAATCTAATGGATTTAAGAAACGAAATTAAGAGTTTAACGAGAGAAAGAGATAATTTGAACAAAGAAATTAATAGTCTGAGAAGAGATATACTAAACGAAAAGAATCGAATTGAAGATGAGAAAAGAAGACTAAAAGATGAAAAGGAGAAAGTTCGATATAAGAAAAAAGATTTAACCTCTCAGGCTCGTGATATTGAAAAGAAAAAGGAGAAATTGGGAAAATTTAAAGAGAATGTAGATCAAGATGTTAGAGATTTAGAAAAAAAGAAAAAGGGCCAAGAAGTAAGATTAAAAGAATTAAACAGGAAAGTACCTAAAGCTGAAGATACATATTATTCATTAGATCACAAAATTCGTAATTCAGAAAATAAACTCAAAAGCTTAAAAGAAGAAATTAAAAAATTGGAAAAGGAGAAATCAAAAATAGAAGACGATAAATTTTCAATTAGAAAAGAGAGGCAAAGATTAGAAAGTGATAAAGAGAGATTTCTAAGAGAAAAAAGAGATTTTGAAAGAGAATTAAGGAAAGCAAAAGAAATACCAAAATATAAAATCAAATCAAAAACGCCTTCCAGATAATAATCAATAAAGTTAGGGGTCTTATGAAAATTCCAAAAGGAGTTGAAGGGGATTACCTTGAAACAAAAGAAGACCACCTTTTTTTCGATATAAAAGGCTATCACCATCCCCAAGACCGAAAAATCTGTTTTTTAAGATTTTATCCAGATAAAAATGGAGAAAGAACAAAGGAAGGCAAAAATTATAAAAAAATCTATTCCTTGGATGAAAGATATTTGAAATTAAGAGAGGACTACCCACAATATCTTTTTTTTTCAAACGAACTTGATTTAGAGCTTCAGGGCGTAGAAATTAAAGATATAAAGAAAATTTATACTCCCCGAGAATACTATGATACATTAAAAATGAGGATTTATTTGTCAGAAATCGAAAACCATTCCAAAAATTTATGCGAATTATTAATTACAGACGCTTCAGTACCAGAGGATGCAATTGGTATTTCTGGTTCCCCCATGATCGGATTAAGTAAAGAAGATTCTGATATAGACGTAATTATATATGGAACTCGTGCTAGTTTAGAATTTCAAGATAAATTAAAAACATTACTACTTACTTCAAACAATTGTAGGGCATATAACTTAACCGAATATAAAACTCATTATAATTGGAGGGTAGGAGGTTCTGGCATCAACTTCGAGAGTTTTTTGAGAAGCGAAAAAAGAAAGTTACATCAAGGAAAATTCCATGGAGTTGACTTTTTCATCAGATATATCAAAAGTCCTAATGATTGGAATGGAACTTTCTACGATTACAAATATAAGAACTTAGGAAGGATTAAAGTAAAAGCAAAAATAATCGATTCAACTAATTCGATTTTTACACCTTGTTCTTATAAGATTGATTGTCTAAAGGTTTTAGAAACCAAATTTATTGGTAATAACATTAACTTAAGTAATTTAAATGAAATAAGTTCTTTTCGGGGAAGGTTTTGTGAACAAGCAACTAAAGGAGAATCTGTATTTGTTGAAGGAAAGTTAGAAGAAGTAAAATTTAAAAGTAGTAAAACACATCTAAGAATTTTGTTGACGAACCAAAAGCACGATAAAATGATAGTTATTGACACATAATTAATAGATATTTTTAAAATCCAAAAAAAATAATAGTAATAAAACTTTTTTTTTCATAGGTAATATCTGATTTTAAAATGATAGAGAGATATAAAAAGTCAGCAGAATTGGATCCTAATGACGCTGATGCGTGGATTAATTTAGCGGATGCGTATTACGACGAAAATGAATATGAAGCTGCAATAGAAGCGTATCAAAAGGCTATAGAAATCAATCCTTATTTTCCGGAAGTATGGAATAATCTTGGACTTTCGTATAGTATGTTGCGCCAATTTAAAGAAGCAATAAATTGCTATCAGAAAGCAATCGAAATAGAACCAGACGACGCAATCGCCTACTATAACATGGGATTTGCTTATGAAGACTTAGAAGATCACGATAACGCATTAAAGTATTACAAAATCGCGTTAGAATACGAACCAAGCTACACGGATGTTTGGAATAATATAGCGTTAATCTATAGAGAAAAAGAACAGTACGATGAAGCAATAAGGTGCTACAAAAAAGCGCTAAAAATTAATCCAGATGAACAACTTCTTTACAACAATCTAGCCATAATATACTACGATAACCAGAATTACGATGAAGCAATAAAATACTATAAAAAAGCAATTGATCTCAATCCTAATAACGCTGAATTATGGTTTGACCTAGGTGATGTTGCTTATGAGAAAAACGATTACGAATTGGCAATTAAATGCTATAGGAAGGCAACTGAACTGAATCCTTCCTTTATTGAAGCGTGGAATAACTTAGGGTTATCCTATACTTTTAAAGAAGATTTTAAAGAATCGATAAAATGTTATGAGGAAGCTTTAAATCTTCAAGAAGAAGATGCAGTGCTATACGAAAATTTAGCATTCAGTTATAGCGCGTTAAACGATTTCGATAACGCAATCTTTTATTTCCAAAACACTCTCAAAATGGATCCAGATAACATCAATGCTCTTAAGAAATTAGGTAGTATTTTTTGCAATGTAAAAGATAATTACAAAGAGGCTTTAATACATTTTGATAAGGTTGTCTCTCTTGATCCATCGGAAGTGGATTTTTGGGAGTCAGTGGTTCGTTGTCACGAGAAATTGGGAAATTCTGAGAAAGCTAAAGAATGGATTGAATTAGGATCTAGATTAAAAGCAAATGATATTTAATGGATTGTAGTTTAAGATTAATTAATGGATACATTTAATTCTGATCTACATATTCACTCGCCTCATTCCATAGCAGTATCTCAAAAGTTAAATCTAGATAGTATAGTTGAGACGAGCAAGAAAAAAGGGCTTCATATCCTTGGAACCGGAGATGTGTTGCAACCAGATTGGTTAAATTATTTAGAAATGAACTTGAAAAAAGATAGGGACGGAGCTTTCTGTTACAAAGATGTTTACTTTATTTTACAGACTGAAATTGAAGATCAAGAGAGCGTTCACGAAGTAGTATTTTTTCCTGATTTTTCTACAGTCAAGGAAGTTCAAAAAAAGATTAAACCCTATTCAAAAAATATGTTAGACGAGTGGGGGGGGCGCCCAAGAGTGAACTTATCTCCTGCTGAACTGGTTGATGTTATAACTGATTATGGAGCAATTATTGGACCCGCACACGCCTTTACTCCATTCAAGGCAATATTTCGTCACAATAAATATGAAACTCTTGAAGATTGTTATCAGGATGCCGTAAAAAAAGTTAAATTTTTAGAGTTAGGTCTATCTGCTAATACTGATTTAGCTGATAGATTAGATTGCCTTAAAGAAATTACTTTTCTTAGCAATAGTGATGCACATTCTGAAAATCCTCGATCCCTAGGAAGAGAATTTAATAAACTTCAGATTGATAGCCCCTCTTTTGAAGAATTAGTTTTAGCAATTGAAAGAAAAAATCAACGTAGAGTAGAGTTAAATGTAGGACTTCATCCAAAGTTAGGTAAATATTTTAATATGTTTTGTCACAAATGTAGAAGAAGAATAATGTTTAAAAAAACACAAAAACAAGGGATTTCTCTATTTAATCAGTATACAATCACAGAAGATTTTATTATAGTTTTAACAGACAACCCTAACATGGCAAGAAAGGAATATATCGATAATGTTGCTAAAGAAAAAGTGACTTGCCCCGCATGTAAGCAAAAATTCAATAAAAACATTAAAATCAAATTGGGTGTAAGTGAACGGATTGAAGTAATTTCTACTTCCTCAGAACCGATACACCCTGACCATAGACCGTTATATATTAATGCCGTACCATTAATTGACATAATTCGATCTGTTAAAAATATTAAAAGCACCTCAAGCACAACCGTATTAAACACTTATAATAAGATAATAAAGGAATTAGGAACAGAGTTTGATATTATAATAGAAGTTCCTATTGAAGAAATCAAAAAATTCGACGAAAAAATCGCTAAAGTTATAGAAGCAATAAGAGGGAACAAAATTGAATACACGCCGGGTGGGGGCGGGACTTACGGACAGATTCAACTTAGTGTTTAGATATTACAATACTTGAAGTATAGCTAATACTAATTTTTGTGACAGAAAATAAGTGAAATCTTGCTTAATTAGTTATATTTCAAATTCCAAATTGAGATTTAAAAGTTCTCCACATTTAGAGCAAGTCATGAAATCAAATATTTTGAAAGCAACTACCATAAGCTCCAAGTCTTTTCTAGGAAATGTGTTTTTAAACTTTTTTTTATAATCTCCAGAAGGACAACTGATGATGGCTCTGACTTTTATTACATCCTCCCCTTCTGAATCTATGAATGAAGATTCAGTTGCGTCATTATTCAATTCAGTTTCCATTTTTCAATTAACCCCAAGCATATAAAATATAGTCTTCAGTCTTTTAAATTTATGCTGTCCGATATTTATCCTTTTTCTCTCACAAATAAGTAGAAATTTAGAAATTACCTTGATGTTATCGATTTTCAATATTACATGCATATTACTCCCTTATATTATTTGGATATAATACACATATTATTAACTAATTACTCCTCATTATGGTAACTTTTTATGGATGATGATGAATTTGATCTAAGCGAAATCGTAAATTCAAGAGTATCAGTTAGATCCCGGTTTAAAGAAATTACCCAACATAATATAAATTCTAACAAGTCTTCAAATTTAGATAACGATACATACCTCTCTGATTTGCTTAAAGTCTTAAAAATTAAATCTTTGGTGATCGGAGTGGGTGGAGCAGGTAATAATACCGTATCAAGAATGCAAGATATCGATTCGGAATTGGTTGAAACTTTAAATATAAATACGGATGCTCACGATTTATATTACTCAAATTCGAATCAAAAAGTACTAATTGGAAAGGAAACTTGCAACGGTTTAGGGTCAGGCAACGATCCTAGTGTTGGTACTGCAGCTGCTGAAGAAGATGTCGATCGTCTTTCTCAAGTTTTAAATGCTGATATAGTATTTTTAACATTTGGTTTGGGAGGAGGTACTGGTACTGGTGCTGCTCCTGTAATTGCAAGAGAAGCAAAAAAAAATAAAGCTATTGTTGTTTCGTTTTGCTCTGTTCCTTTTTCATCTGAGGGAATCGAAAGAAGCATAAGAGCCAGGAAAGGTTTAGAAGAGCTCATGAAATATTCTGATACTTTAATACCAATTCCAAACAATAATCTTCTACGCTTTAATCAAAAATTACCAATTCTAGCTGGTTTTAAAATAATGGATGAAGTATTAATTCGATCCATTAAAGAAATAATCAATTTAATAAATAATTGCGGTTTGATTAACATCGATTACGCTGATGTAAAAAAAGTCCTTGAGAAAAAAGGAGCTTATCCTTCCGGATTAATCGGTATTACCGAGTCTTTGGGAGAAGAAGCTGATCTAATAAAAAAGGCAAAACTAGCATTACATAATCCTCTCTTAGAGCCAGACACTAAAAAGGTTGATAAATGTATTGTTTCGGTTTCAGGAGATCATCAATTAGCGTTAAGTAAAATTGATAGTATTATCTCAACAATTTCAAGTGAAATTCCGGAGGATGCTTCCCTTAAATTTGGAACTTCATTAAATCCAACTTTAGGATCTAAAATAAGGATAATGGCGTTAGGTCGAGGGCCAATCTCGCCATATGTTCAAGCAGCAATACATGGAACTGAATTTCCACACTCTAACATAAGCCAACTATAAAAAATTCTTATATAAGGTGGATATCGTATAATCAAACTTCATTATCCAATAAACTTTTTTTAAAAAAATTATTATAACTAATAGCAATAGCATTAAGGTGAATTTATCATAGGAAACAAAATGCCAGAAGAAGATCTAAAAAAAGCTATTCAAGATTTTTTTAACAAAAGAAAGATACTCGTACTTTGTACTTGTTCGGATAATACACCTCGCGCAACACCTATGGATTTCTATATGGAAAAGAAATCTAGTGATTTTAATATATATATAGGACCTGCTCCTGGGAGAAAGGTAAAAAATATCGAAGAAAATCCAAATGTTAGTATTGGAATTTATACCCCTATGGATACTGGTAAAATACAGGGCATGCAAATTACAGCATCCGGGAAAGATCGACTGATCTTTTTAAGGGAAGGCGACGAAGAGTTTGACAAGGTTCAAAAAATTGTCCGGGGTAAAAGAAAACTCCTTTTGAAAATAATTCCAGAAAAGATCGAGTTTCTCGATTACGATTTCGTAAAAGATGGATATTCTCGACTTCAAATTTTAGACTTTTAGTTTGAAAAGTAAAAAAAAAAGAATTTTATATAATAGCCGAGCCTCTATTTCTTTAAAAAATCTTTAATGGCATCATCTGCTTCCGCAAGTAACTCCATTTTGTATGTATATCCCTCTACAGAAGCATAAAAGTTATGTCTTTTAGCTAAAGCAGCCATACCTTCAATAATTTTATCATCTGGACACTCGTATACGGCGTATACTTTGTGTTTTTCACCAGTTATTTGTGCAGCCCAATTTTCAATTTTTTTCAAGAAGCCTGGGTAAGCTGGCTTGTCAGTTCTCATATAATTTTTGACACATTCGTTTAACTTATGAGGAGGGTATTTTCCAACCATCATAATTTTTACCATATTGTTTTCACCTTTCTAAATACTTTCTAATTTTGGATTTGAAGTGTTAAGAAATATTATGATAGTGTTCTATAAAAACATTAACTATTTTGTCAAAAAATATCATCTCCTAATTTATTCTGAGCAAACCTTTAAGGTTACATTATACCTAATCTCAAATTTGAAGTCCTTAATTAAGAGAAAAAGATTTTAGGAAGTCATTAATTGTATTAATTAATAATATCAGATGATCATCAACACTTATCTTTTGATTCATATGTTATCCGATGAAGAAAGAAAACAATTAAAAGGCGCTACTAACGATAAAGAGTTAAAAAAAATATTTAAAACGATTGCGTCAAAGAATCCCGATGAATTTTTTCCAACCCCAGAATTAAGGCAGTTAGGATACATTAGAAAGCAATGTGAATGTTGTGGGGCTTATTTTTGGACCACAATTAAAAAACGAAAAGTATGCGGAGATCCAGCTTGCAGCGAAGGATTTCAAGTCGCAGGCAAACCGTTAGCTCAAAAACTAACATATATCGAAGTGTGGAAAAAAATCGTTGAGGTTTTAGAACCAAGGGGATATAAACCAATAAAGCGATATCCTTGCGTTGCTAGGTGGAATCCAACTTCAGAGTTTACAATTGCGTCAATCTCAGCATTCCAACCTTATGTAATAACAGGAGAAGTAGAACCTCCAGCTAAAAAATTAGTCATTCCACAATTTTGTTTAAGATTTAACGACATTGAGAATGTGGGAGTAACTGGTTCGCACAATACAGGTTTTGTAATGATTGGACAACATCAATTTGTACCTCCTGAAGAATGGCACCAAGGGCAGCTTTTTATGGATATGCACGACTTTATCAATTTGGGCGTAGGGGCTCCTAAAGAAGAAATAACTATCCACGAAGATTCTTGGGCTGGTGGGGGTTCATTTGGGTGTAGTCTTGAATTTTTTAGTAGAGGAGTAGAATTATTCAATCAAGTCTATACAATGTTTGAACAAACTCCAGATGGACCTCATGAATTGAAGCTTAAAGTTTTAGATATGGGTTTAGGCCAAGAACGCGTTGCATGGTTTTCACAAGGTACTCCAAATATCTATGAAGCTACATTTCCACATGTTCTTTCAAAGCTAAGAGAAAGAACTAAAATAGAGTTAGATTTTGATTTATACAATAAATTTTCAAAATATTCTGCTTATCTGAATATAGATGAAGTAGATGATATGGAAGCAGCATGGGAAAGAGTAGCCAAAGATTTAGAAATACAAGTAGAAGATTTACAGAATACAATTTTACCTATGACAGCCATCTATTCAATAGCTGATCATACGAGAACTTTATTATTTGCGATTAATGATGGAAAACTCCCTTCTAATGTTGGCGGCGGATATAATCTTAGAGTTATTTTAAGACGCGCTTTAAGTTTTATCGACAAATTCGATTGGAACATAAATATCTCTGATGTATGCAAATGGCACGCGGAGGAACTGAAAGAACAATTTCCAGAAGTTTCTGAACGATTAGATGACCTAAGGAAGATTTTAAGAGTTGAAAAAGAGAAATATTATATTACGAAAAGAAAAGCGAGTAAAATGTTAGAGAAGTTACTTGCTAAAGGAGATATATCAACCGAAACATTGATTGAAATATACGATTCCAGAGGAATAAATCCTGAGATGGTTAAAGAAACTGCGAAAAAATTAGGAAGAATAGTAAAAATTCCCGATAATTTCTATAGTCTAGTAGTAGAAAGGCATGAAAAAGGAGAACATGTCAACGGTATACAAGAACAAATCAAGTTAGATTTTAATAATACATTGGAAACCAAATCTCTTTACTATTACGATTATACTGAGACAGCTAACACAGCTACAGTTCTTAAAATAGTAGATAACAATGTGGTTCTTGATCAATCTGTTGCTTATCCTACTTCAGGAGGACAACTACATGATATTGGAACTATTAACGGTCAAAAATTCGATAATGTGGTTAAACAGGGGAATTATATTATACACATTTTATCTGACAAACCAAAATTTAAAGAAGGGGAAAAAGTTAAAGTTGAAGTTGATAAAAAATGGCGTACGCAACTTTCTCAACATCATACTGCTACCCACATTGTAAATGCTGCTGCCCGTTTTGTACTGGGGAATCATATTAACCAAGCTGGAGCTAAGAAGACTATGAAACATTCCAACCTGGATGTTACTCATTACGAGCAAATTTCGAGAGAAAATCTACTAAAAATCGAAAATAAAGCAAACGAGATAGTTAACAAAGCAATTGATATGAAACTTTCCTTCATTCCACGATCTAAAGCAGAACAAAAATACGGGATGACAATATATCAAGGAGGTGCTGTGCCTGGAAAAAATATTAGAATAGTTGAGATTCCGGATGTAGATGTAGAAGCTTGTGGTGGAACGCACTTGAATAATACTTTAGAAACTGGAAGAATTAAAATAATTAAATCGCAAAAAATTCAAGATGGTATAGTGAGATTGACCTTTACAGCAGGATCTGCGACACAAGAGCTAGACTTAGAAGATTCTCTTATTTTAAACCAACTAGAGAAATTATTAGAAATTCCACAGAACAAAATAATAGGTAGAGTTGAAGAATTATTAAATAAGTGGAAGAACTTAAATAAGGCAATACACACTGGAAAATTTAATGAAAATGACATGGTTCTGAATTCAGCTAATACTTTTGAATTGGAAATATTAATGGAATTATCTCGAATTCTAAATACAAAAAAAGAAGATGTTCCCCTGAAGGTAAAAAAATTATATAATGAATGGAACGATGCTAAAGTAAAATTAAAGGATGTAGAAAACTTGTTTGACGAAAAATTTATGGATAATCTTGTTAAATCAGCGTTCTTATTCAATAACTCTAAAATGATTATTAAATCCTTTGAAAATCTTTCCCAAAACGATCTTAAGAATCTAAGCGTGAAAATTCTAAGGAAATCTGAAGATCTGAACACAATTTTTATCAATAGAGATGAGAAAGGATTTACTATTATTGGAATGGTAGGGAAAGGGCTTATGAAAAGATCAGACTTTAATATGGGGAACTTTGTTAAAGACATAGCTTCGAAATACGGTGGTAAAGGTGGTGGTAAGGAAGATTATGGTCAAGTGTTTATCGGGGATAAAAAACTAAAAATTGACGATCTGGTTAATTATATAAAAGAGAAATTATATAAAAATTAAATTTTTCATAGTCTCCATTAGGTTTTTTAAGAATTTTATATATATATTTTCAGATTATTTAGCAAAATCTGGTTTTTTCTAACATTTACATATAAATTTTAACTATATAGAATCTATAAACTATGGCGAAATCGCTTATAACAAAAATTAATCTTATATTAATAAAGAGAAAAGAGAAAATATTAGATTAATTATGTTTGAAGAAATATTGGAAGATTTAACGGAAAAAGAGGAAGATTATTCAAAACTCAAGAGGAATTTTATCGACACTCCACTTGAGAAATCATTTGATATTATTATAGATCAGATTAATTTAGACGTAGTTAAAATCCTAAAATACAATAAAATTTAATGGTGAAATTTATGATGAAATTAGTATATCAAGAGTTTTTTTGTCCTGAGTGTGGACAAATTAGGTGGTTAAAAGCTAAAAATATATGCGTAGATTGTAAAGATAAATTATTGTTAGATAAAATATCTCAATCTAGGAAGATGCTGAATGTTTTTAACGAGCAAATATGTGTCTAATAATTTTATAAAATTTAGTCATTTAAACTCATTTTGAAAGCAGTTTTTTTTGTAGAGAAAACAATACTATAACTTTTTCTAAATGTAATTAAAATTCTTTAATATAGTTTAAAATGTAATATGCATTAGAACACCTTATAGAAAAATAGGTTTATTTATAGATGGAGATGAGAAAATTTGGTCGAAATTATCCATATATCTGACTTACATTATGGTAGCGAGTTTGTACCTGATTATATGGAAAATGTTATAAATTACATTGGGGATAAAAAGCCAGATGTAGTGATTTGTACTGGAGATTTAATTCATAAAGGAAGAGTTACTCAATTTCACGCGATTCTTCCTTATATTCAGAGAATTAGGAATATCACCAAATTTTTAGTCGTGCCAGGGAATCACGATGCAAAAAATTCCGGTCTAATCTACTTCGAGAAAATAATTGGGCCTCGTCGTTCCAGATTAATATTGGATGAATTGGATACTCTAATTGTAGGAATTTGCTCCGCTAGGGATGATATGAGCGAAGGAATGATCGGAGATGAACAGTTAGACTATTTAGGCAGGTGCTGCGATAAGAACCTCGAAAATAGAGTAATGGCACTTCACCATCACTTAATACCAGTACCTCTTTCAGGGCAAAAATTTACAACAGTAAGAGATGCTGGGGAAATTCTCGAATTTACTCAGTTATTTGAAATTGATTTGGTGTTAATGGGACATAGGCACGTACCCCACGCATATGTCATTGGACCGACAACATTCCTCTACTGTGGCACTTCTGCTTCTAATAAAGTTAGAGCAGATGATAGTCCTAGCTTTAATCATATTATTTTAGACGAGGGAGATATTGAAGTATCTATAGTAAATTCTACAAACCTCGAAAGCAGTCTGCTTTTAGAACGAAAATTAAGTCGAACTAAGTTTGTTAGACCGCGTCGAACGCGGATAGAGCATTTATTGAGCTCCGATGTATGGGATGATTAATAATGCAAAAACCTATAACTCCATTAGTGGCTGTTGATGCGGTTATAAAATATCCAGAGAATTCTATAGTTCTAATTCGTAGAAAAAATCCGCCATTTAAAGGGGAATTAGCTCTACCCGGAGGATTTGTTAATGTAGGCGAAACTGTAGAAGCGGCGTGTATCAGAGAAGCTTATGAAGAAACGAATATTAATGTGAATCTTATTAATCTTATAGGGGTATTTTCGGAACCAAAACGCGATCCCAGAGGGCATAATCTCTCTATTGCTTTTTTGTGTGAACCTTTAACTAAAACTGAGACCCCGATTGCAAAGGATGATGCTCAATCTTTAGAAATTGTGCTAGTTTCAGAAATTGAATCTTTAAAGCTAGCATTTGATCACAAAGACATAATCATTGCGTCTGGAATTTTACAAAATTAGTCGAATAATTCTTTATAGCACTCACAACAAGGAATTCCAACAGAAATTTTGTTAGAGTATTCGAAATTAATAAAATCAAAATTATCAACTAATCTAATTAGGTTTTCTCTTAAACCCATAGTATCAGGGTTGGTCTTATTTGCATAAATCCTTCTCAAATTTGCACTATGATGGTTTATTTTTTTGCATATAGGGCAGTGATCAAAGAACCTTTCTAAAAGCTTAAATTCTTCATCTTCTTCCTTTTTGGAAAGATGAAAATAATGAATAGAAATATTTGGGTTTAAAGTTTGAACTAATTTTTTAAATACTTCTTCTATCTTACTATCTAAATTCAATATGGATGTATGCCCCGCATATTCAATTCCTTCTGTAGCAACGATTTCATTAATTAGTTCATCTGTTACTTCTCTCTTTGCTAAATCGGCTTTAGTTCCAATTAAAAGTATTGGAATACCTCCCGCACTCTCCCTAAAAAGATTTATCCACCTACTTAAGTCTAAAAATGATTCTTTATTTGATAAATCAACACATAATAATCCCGCACTAGCGCCTCGACAGAAATAAGGGAAAAGAAATTTAAATCTTGCGTTATCTTTTAGATCCCACACAATAAATTTAAAATGATCCCCTTCGTTAACGAAACATTCAATAGATTCAAAAGAAACACCAATTGGGCTGTTATTATTTCTATTGCTATTAATGAATGTGGTTTTTCCTGAATTTCGTGATCCACCTAAGACTAATTTTAGCTTATATGATCCGGGCATTTGTGATATTCACATTCATTATTTTAAGGCATTATTAAACGCCCCATGTTTAAATAAAAATCTACTCTAAAAAATGTTATTGTTATTTAATCTCATATAGATTACCGAAATGATCTTTTAAAAATAAATAAAAGCCGTCACTGTTCTTTCTTGGGACTTTTATTACTTTGAAATTTAATTGCTTTGCTTTTTCTATGAGTTTTTCTCGATCCTCAATTATTAGGCATAGATGTGTAAATTTATCTAGAATTTTGCTATTATCGTCTGTTATAAAAACTTCAACGCTTACTTCATCATTTCCATACCTAACTATTCTTTGATCTTTTTTAACTCCAAAAAATTGTTCCATAAGGTCATTAGATACAATGAAGTCTCTCTCCTTTTTCATATCCAATAATTTGGCAAAAAAATTATCGCTATCTTCTTCGGTATTCGAACTTACAGCAATGTGATCTATTCTCAAGGTTATTGCCATCTTATTTTTTAAATTTCCCAATTATAATAACATATTACTTATTTTAAATAAAACTTTAATACTTTTTAGTGTTTAATAATAATTAAATCTAAAAAACAGAAGCTAGAAAGTTAAGGGATTCGTAGATGACTAATGTATCTGGAGAGGAATTCTTAAATAAATTATACACTGTTGTGTATAAGCTTTACACCATCGCAAAAACGCAATCTGATCGCTTTGAAAAAGAATGGGGCGAGAATTTTTCATCTCTAAAAGAAAAACCCCACTTAGTTCGCTCTATTAAAGTTGAGAAAGATAAATTTTTGTCAAATTTAGATTATAGAATTAAAGTTCTGAACATTATAAAGATTTCCTTCGAAGACGGATTTCATTCGATAAAATCGCTGCTAACAGCTCTTTATAACTCTTATTTTGAAGATTCTGAAATTTTTATAAAAAATTTCAACGAAGAAGATCGAATTATTCTTAAATATTTTGTTGCAAAAGAAATTTTGGGTAATTTAATCCAATATAATCAGTTAGATCACGAAACAGTTCCCCTGAAATACAATATTTTAGCAAGAAATTATTTATTAATTAAATTTAAAGACCAGAAGACCACAGAAATTATTGATAATCTTAAAAAAATAAACATCCAACTAAAATCCAACCAACTTAAAACGTACATGCATGAAGTAGCCTCAGATGGATTTATTACTAAAGTAAAAAAGGGTAAATCTCTTTCCTATAGCTTAAAAAAAGAGTTAGAGTTATCTGAAGAAGGTAAAAAGACCTACAATCAAACTATTCGTTCACTAGTAGATTGGCCAACTCTATTTTATCGTAGCTATTACAATGTAAGGGAATTAAATGTGACAATAAATGAGGATTCTAAGTATCAAGAGTTTCTCAATAACGTTTTACAAAAAGCAGCTACTCAAGGTTATGTAGCTTGTCATTATGTTTTTAAAAATTTAGTAGAATACTACGAGAAGTTAAAAGAAGAGTAGTATTTATCCACTGTGAACATTAATCATACTTAATTTGTTGAAAAGCTTCTTGTTTTCCTCACAGGAATGTCAAATTTTTCAAGTAAGGGAATCAAGTGTTTCTTGTCTTCAGAATTAGTACCTTTCCAATCTAATATGAAGTAATCAATATCTTCTAATGTGTTATTGATCATAAGTTTAATAAAAATCTCGTTTAACTCTTGGATGTAATACTTTGGACAGATAAATGAAAGTGCGATATTAGTATTGGTAATTAACCTATTAAAATTAGGAGCATAGTGAGTACCACCAAAACCTAAACCAACTTGTTGATCTTTCTTCTTTTTAAAAACTAGATATTTAAAAACTGTGTTAACAATAGCATTCGCTACAACTTCACCTGCTTCTTTTATGAGCCATTCCTGTTTACTACTCCCTAATTCCATGAATATCAAAGGAGTATCTAAAGTGGTTGGTCCATGATGAGTTACTTCCATATCTAAAGAAAAATCAGGGATATCGAATTTTTCTAGTTGCCCTCTTAATGATTCAAAACCTGCCTTTTGTAGTAGAGCACTTGTTTTGGATAAATCTTGAGGCTTTCCTCCAAAATCTGCATTATTACTCCAATTACCTGTTGTATGAACTAAAAATGCGGGTCGTGCAGTTTTTGATGTATGTCTACTAGCGAAAATTATTAAATCGGGTTTGAGATTAGCTCCACCAACTTCGAAATTTTCTAGGAATATGAGGGGCTCTATTGTTAAACCTAAAAATATTTGATTTTCATTAAGAAAATTATCGTTATGCCCTTCAAATGCTAACTTCTTTAGACTAAATACTGGATTTTCATGCCATATCGCACCAGTCTCTATAAAAGAATAATGTTTAGAATTTAAAAAAACCTCTCGCATATTCATGGAGGCTTTATCTTCTTTCGAAGTGATAATGAAGAATTGTATTAAGACTCACCTCTCTAAGAATTCATAGAAATTATTAAAATTGTCATTATAGAATTCAAGTAAAAATACCTTAAATATTTATGATTTTCATTCTTTGGATCGTGAAGAGCGTATTTTTAATCCCGATATAATATTAAAAACCTTTTAAATTAAAATCGTATTCAAATATTTAATGCCAATTACTTTTACAATTATAGCTATTATTTCAATAATATTTAGTGTGCTTTTTTTCATAGTCGATTTTTATCAACAAACACATCCTAAACTCAACATTTCCTTAATAGCGGGCATTTCTATCTCCTATTTCTTCTTAGTTCTTCTCCCAGAAATAGCCGAAAATATTCCCGTACTCCCATTTGAACTTACATTTTTTGAGTACTTATTTGTGCTAATTGGTTTTGTATTTGTCCACCTTTCTGAAAAATTAATTTTACAAAAGGTAGAGTCTAAATCGCAAAAGCGAATGCGCAAATTAATCAAAAAAGAACAAATTCTGCAGAAAGTTGAAGAAAATATCGAGAATATATTAACTAAAGAATTAGAAAAAGATGATTTAGACGATATGGCTCTGAAGGACATAGCCCTAACAATAGCAGATTTACACAAACAAGGTGGAGAGTTCAAAGAAGAAATAAATCGTTATAAGTTTAAGATTCAAACACACATCAACGAAGATTTAAGCAGTCTTCGTTTTTTTACGAATTTTTCATATCATCTTCTCGTAGGGATTATCGTAGTAGGATTATTAACTATTGATTTAACTGCGGGGATTTTATTTTTTCTATTCGCTTGGTTTAGAGCAATAATAACAAACAGATCAGAAAGCCACATCATATTTACTGATCTGGAAATCTACGATACTTACGATATTGATGAGAATATGACCAGAAAATATGTTCTCGCACTTTCAAATTTCCTAGGAGTTATGTTTGGATTAATTTTAGATTTAATAGGTTTTGAGTACACTGAGTTATTCTATATCTTTTTTTCATTTGTTTCGGGAGTGATCCTCTACACAATAGTTAGAGAAGTAATTCCTGAAAAAGAAAAAGGTCAACCTCTTTATTTTTTAGTTGGATTCATTGGTTTTGCTGCCATTATTTTTATGTTAAGTATATTCACAACTTTAATTTAGGTAAAAAATTCAAAAATTTTTTCTAGAGTAAATTAGCACTAAAAATACTAAAATAATTTATAAAATAAAACGACTTGATTATAACTATTCATATTGTTTAAGTTAAAATTTAAATAAATTTTAATTTATTAAAATCAAATTAATTAATTAATAGCTTCTCTAGATAGTAGAGGAAAAAGACTATGATAAAAAAAACTTTTAAGGAAATATTAGGTATTGATGACGACGATTATAAGATAATTGAGATGCTCGAGAAAGATCCATCAGTCACGCATAGTGACATAGCAAGAGAAATAGAGAAGTCTCAACCGGCTGTAGGGGCAAGAATCATTAAATTAGAAAGAAAACATCTACTTACAAGACAAGTTGGATTCAATATTAAGAAAGTAGATATCAAAGTCGCAATCGTTTTCGTATCAACTAAAGATGTAGAGACAATAGTTAGTAAAATAGAGAAGTGTCCTTTCATCAACCATGCGTTCAAAATCTCTGGAGAATTTAATTTGCTTTGTTTTGTTGCAGCTTCTGATCTTCAAACCATCGAAAAATTAGTAGATTTATGCTTTAGAAAAGATCCAAATGTTATCAACGTGAAAACAAACATTTTGATTGACTCTGTTCATGATTTTGTAGTTCCAATTGATTTTCAGATAGAGAAATTTGATTTTCATTCAAGTGTTTGCGGTCCTGATTGTAATTTGAATGTTAATCTACCAAATTATAAATTTAATACAAGTGAAGAGGAAAGCTAAAAAAAGAGAAATCATTCTAAACTGTCTCTAATCCTTTTAGTTTAGCCATCTTATATTTACATTTTTCGCCGCATCCCGCCTCAATTGTTGGAAGATGTTCTTCACTTGCGAAGTCTACGGGCATTATAAAGTCTTTAGCGATTTCAGTTATCATATTCATTGAGACAGATTGAACACCAGGATCGCTTCTAAAATGGTAATTTACGATATTATCCAATTTATCAAGTTTAGAACTCGCAAGTAAAATACAAATGTTATGAGCTCCACTTAGTCTAAACGCGTTCAGCATAAATGGACAAAATTTCGCCATAGCAAGAATTTCATCTGGATGTTTAGTATTCAATTCCACAGTTGCTAAAAATAGGTCTACCTTTCTGAAATTAATCCCCGGTTGGAATTGTAGGATTCCTTCTTTTTCAAGCTTTTTTATTCTCATTCCAACAGTTGGTTGAGACCTACTGATTTTTTCAGCAATTTGAGTGTGAGTTAAATTTGGATCGTCTTGTACTAATGTAATGATTCTGCGATCGATATCATCAAGCTTTAATTTGTCTGAAATCATATTAATTTCCTAATATTAATTTTAATTTTATATTAGATAATGATTTTACAAATTAAAAATATACTTATATTTTATAAATTATGAAAAAAACTACACCAACTAATTTAAAATATCAACATAAAAGGAATTCGCTTCAATAATAAAAATCTAATTAATATTTTAGACTCAATCTATTGTTATTGCTCTTAATTTGCATGCTGTAGTACAGATATGACATTTAATGCAGTGATCTTCTCGATCTTCTACAACAACGCACATAGGTTCAGAATCTTTATTTAAGACCTTATAAATTCCTCTAAAGCAAGCTTCTTCGCACGAAAAAGCTTCGCATCTTTTACATTTATTTGTATCAATATGGTGGAACTTGTAACTCACAATTTTACTGTTATCGGGTGTATCACTCATTATATTAGTTTAAAGCGAAACTCCATTTATCTCTATAGTTTATATTCTATAATGAAATTTATTTAAATCCAATGAATATAACCTTAATTAAATACTTCCTATTTTGAGCCATTTTGAAATGAATAAAAGTAAGGTACCTCTTTTTGAACTCCCAAATCTCAAAAAAGGAATTTTTTTGACTCGCCCTAATCGATTTGTAAGCGAAATAAAGTATAATAATGAAATAAAAATTGCTCATATTCACGATCCTGGAAGGTTAACGGAGTTATTAATTAAAGGTCGAGAAATCCTATTCACTGATTCTCGCGGAAAACTGGATTATTATGTTAAAGCTGTAAAGCATAAAGATGAATGGGTTCTTATCGATACAGCGATCCATTCTAAATTAGCTTCGAGAGTTTTTCCATACCTACCTGAAACTGCCAAAGCAAAAGAAATAAGAAAGGAAGTACAACTTGGTAAAAGTAGAATAGATTTCTTTTTAGATGGCGTCCCTTTAGAAGTAAAGGGAGTTACTCTTGTAAAAGAGGATTTAGCATTATTTCCCGACGCCCCTACTGAACGCGGAACTCGACATGTACAGGAAATTATTGAGAATAATGGAATGCTTTTATTTTTGGTATTCCGCAAAGCTTCCAGATTTAAACCTAACTTTGAAACTGACCCTAAATTTTCAACAAAACTATCTGAAGCAAGAGAGAAAAATATAAGAATTAATGTAGTACAACTTAGTTTTGATGGAAAAACTATATATTATGATGGTAATATACCATTAGCAGACTTTTAAACAAGGATAAATTAAGATGGATTAAGGAATTCATTTGCTCTTTTTCTTTTTCTTTTTTCGTTTTTTGCCATGTTCTTCAGGCTCTGGAGTAATGTCCACATCGACTTCAGCAATAATAAAAGCTAGCAGAATAGGACCCGCGTTGGAATATCGAGGATCGGAAAAAGCACTAAATTTTATATCCTTTACCTTACAGTTCTTGTCACTTTGTCGCAAAATCATCAGATTTTTGTTAACTTTACGAGTAAATTCTGAAGGATCCTCGTAAGTTCCTCCAACTGCAAAGACTTGGTCCATTCTTACTATATGAGGAATTGGTCTTTCTTCTTCCATAATTATTGACTAATTATTTGGTTTTTTAATAAAAATTAAATTTCTTTGTTTTATAATTATTAGCCTTTTTTCGATTGATTGAAAAAATAACAATTTAGTGAAGGTTGATCGATCTAATATTCAATATTCATCTCTTTAATGTAATCAAAGGCAGAATATGCTGCAACTACTCCTTCTGCAACTCCAGTTATAGCTTGTTTAAATGGTGCGTCTGCAACGTCGCCAGCAGCGAATACACCCGGTATGTTTGTTTCCGACTTTCTACTAATCATAATTTCTTCCTTTTCATTTGTTTTTACACCTATGCGTTTTGCTAGATCTGAGTTAGGATTAGCTCCTACTTCGATAAAGACTCCATCTACTTCAAATTCTTTACCATTATCGAAAATAACCGATTTAACAGTGCTATCTCCTTTAATTTCGACAATTTTGGTTTTATATATGATTTCAATATTTGGTATTTCCTTTACTCTTCTCTTATTTATGGGCTCAGCTCGTATTTCCTCTCCTCGATATATGATATACACTTTTTTTACATTTTGAGACAAAAATAACGCTTCCTTTGCAGCAGAATCACTTCCGCCAATTACGCATACGGTTTTATCTTTGTAAAATGGACCGTCGCACGTGGCACAATAAGAAACACCTCTTCCAGCAAATTGATCTTCACCGGGGATAACTAATTTTTTCCTCTCAGATCCGGTGGCGATAACAACACTTTTTGTTTTAAACTTCTGAAAAAATGAGTGAAGAATGAAGTGATCGCTAGTTTTTTCTATACTTCGAATTTCGTCTGTTATGTAAGGAATACGCAAGGAATTCATGTGTTCTTTAAACATTTCCATTAAACCTTGACCGCTTGTAGAGGTAATTCCGGGATAATTTTCTACAAGATGAGTTGTCGCAATCAAACCTCCAAAAATTTTCCCTATAACTAGTACATCCAATGCAAATCGAGCGGCATAGATTGCGCAACCTATCGCAGTTGGTCCGCCCCCTAAAACAATTAGATCGTAAGTCTTTTCTGGATCAATGCCTTCCATATCAATATTAAACATTATTAAATCCTCTTTTTATGTAATATGCAATTATTATTTTTTTTTCTTCATAAAGTCTTATTTATGAGTTCATTTAAAAGTTCCTCAGCAGTTATATCGCCTATTAATTTTTTATCTTCATCAATAATTATAGTTGGAACAGTGGCTACATCATATTTTTCACCGATATCAGGAAAGGTCATTATGTCAATAACACTTGTTCGTAGTTTGCCTTCAGATGCTAACGCGAACTGACTGCAAATTGATACAATTGTTGAGCAATAAGCACAATAATCAGTAATTAATACCTTTATATCTGTAGGATTAATGTTATTCAGATTCTCTCTTATAACATTTTCATAATAATTAGGAGTTCCAGTAAGGATCATTAATGCCTGTATAAAAGGTTGAATCTTTGCAGCCATGGGTACAGCTAAATAACGAATTATTACTTGATCCTTAGCACTTGTCATTAAAATCATAGGTACTTGTTGAATTTCATACTTTTTTATAAGAGTAGAATTATCTTCAAGCCTATATTCTTCTATTTTAAGCAACCCATTAGAGGCTTTCTGATAAATATCCAAAACCTCCAACATCTTTACGGATTCTTTGAGGTTCTTCGATGAGGTAAAGATCTTCAATGTTACTGGCTTATTTAGTTTTTTAATCTCTTCGCGAATCATTCTCTCATATATGTATGATATCGGCACTTATCTCACATCCTTAATATTCTCTAACTCGGTATAAGGTAAAAGAAATAAAAAATCATCCTTAAAAATTTTATACTTAAAAGTTTAGTATTGATTTCCATTTTGTATTTTAAATTAGTATTGAACCTTAATATTTCCTCCGATAAGCGCTCGGAGTAAAACCTCAGGTCCGACCATGCCGGCGATAGTTTTTTTGTCGTTTATAATAGTATAAGGTACTCCCGAGGCGTCGTAATATTGTCCAATATCTGGATTCGCCATAATATCAACGATTATTGTTCTAATCTTCCCTCCAGATGCTAGTGCAAATTGAGAGACTGTAGATACAACACTAGGACAATATGGGCAGGTTTCTGTGATCATTACTTTGATTGTTGATGGTTCAATACGATCAAGGTTTTGCTTTATTGTGGCTTCGTAATAATTCGGCGCTCCCGCAAAGGTAAAAAGTGCTTGAACAAAAGGTTGGATTTCACTACCCTTTGGTGCTGCTAAATAACGAATCAATTCTCTACCGTCATCATTAACAAATAAAATTGTTGGTACCCTCTGAATGTCGTAGCGTTTAGCGAATTCGGGATTATCATCAATAGATAATTCTTCTATCGTTAACATTCCATTCGAATTTTCTTCATAAATTCTTAGAAGTGACATAAATTGTCCACAATTCATGCAAGCTCGTATTTTACCGCCATCGGCTTCTGTTCTTTGAGATGTAAAAACCTTTAACCTTACAGGTTTAGTAAGTTTTGCCATCTCTCTTTTAATAATTACCTTATATTTATCGTCCTCTGACATATTTAAAATACCTCTTAATATTTCGATTAAGCATACATTCCTCCAAAATCTCTTTGGCCTTTTGTTAATTTATCTAACAAATCTTGTGGTGTAAACATCCCAACAATTCTTTCACTCTCGTTTACGACAGTTAGTGGAACTCCCTGAACCTCATACTTTCTTGCGATGTCAGGATTTAAGCTAACATCAATGACTTCTGCTGTTATTTTACCTTTAGATACAATTGCGAACAATGTTAAAACTGGAACGGTCGCTGGGCAATATGGGCAAGTTGGAGTTATGAATATCTTCATCTCAGATTTATCGATCTTCTTTAGATGAGTTAAAATTTGATCGGCATAATAGGGTCTAACACCAGAGAAATACTGTATACTGTTTAGAAAAGGTACAAATTCAGATCCTGTGGGGTGCGCTGAATATCGGATGATTTCCTTCCCTTCATCATTAACGAATAAAATAGCGGGAATTCGCGTGACACTGTATTTTATCGCTTCTTCAGGACTTTCTTCGATCGATATTTCTTCGGCACTAAACTTTTCGTTTGATAATTCTTCAAGCGTATTTAATAAATTATAAGCGCCCTCACACGCCATACACGCCCTTTTTTTCGATCCGTCTTCCATAGTTTTAAAATCGGTAAATAATTTCAACCTTACACTACCTTTTAATTTAGCCATTTCTCTTTTTACATTATCAAGTTCATTTGGGGAAAATAACATCTGATCACCATTTAAATTTCTTTCTATTGTGAATATTTGAATTTACTCTTAAAATTTTTATTCGTTTAAATTATAAAAAACTTCATAAAATATCCATTTTAGAATAAAATTTTTTAGATATTAGATTTAGAAAAATAAAGAATCCTATTCTCTTAATAATTCACACATACCAACAAGTTTGTGTTTAGATCTTTGCTTTTTTCCAAAAAATTTTAATATCCAATAAGCATCAGGACAATAGGTGGTAATATAACTAGAGTAATTCGCATTTTCTGAATTAACATCTTCGGTATCTTTAAATTCTTTCATTCTCTTAGTTGAAATCAGTTCAGAAATATCAACTCTTAATTGATGCCCGACACCTCCTCCACAGCAATTATGAGGGATAGGCAAAACATTATAGCCACTATCTTCATATATTTGTATTAACTCTTTTTCTATACCCGGAAATTCTATATATTTTAAAGGGCAAGCGTGTTGAATAATTAGATCACCTTTATTTTTTCTTATTCGTGGTTTTAGGTATTCAGTAAAATATTCTATCTTAATACCTAACTCTTGATAGTGCTTTTTAAATACCATGTAGCAACTCGGGCATACTGTTATGATTTTTTCAAATCCCATTTCAATAAAAAGCTTTTTATTTCTCTCAATTAGTAGATCGTAAATACTAACCTCTCCAGTGCATAAAATTGGATAACCGCAGCATATCTCTTTTTCTAAAACATTAAAATCTATATTTTTGCTAAGCAAATACTTTGCGATGTTTTCACCATATTTCGGAGTTTTCACGGTAGTAAAACAACCAAAATATAACAATGTCTTACTTTTTACATTTATACCATCTAATGGTTTAATGCGACTCTTATTTAATTTAAACGGGGTTCCGTAGTTTTTAAGAACTTCAATCTGTTCTTTTAAGCCTTCAATCTTATTCCCATCTTTTAGAAATTTTTGTTTTAATAGAAAACGTTCGTAATGCGTGCCGCAAGCGCCGCAATGTACGCAATTATATAATCTTAGATAATCTTCTTGATTGAACTTGTAATTATCCTTAGTTTCTAATAATTTAATTACTTCTTCATTTGTAACGAAATGATCTGGATCGACATCCCTACAAGGGCAGTTATAATCTTCGTTCATTTTACACATTTATAATAGTAATTCAAATAGATCCTTAGCTTTTGGACTTATTTTGCATAATTTACTATACCTTGCTAAAATCCACCAACAACTCGGACAGTATGTCGTTGAATAATCGCCACCAGCAGCATCGAAATCGCTCATCCTTTTATTTGCAACTTGGTTGATCACATCTTTTCGATGCATATAACCAAGACCACCACCGCAACACCAATGGGGTATATCTACTATATCATACCCGCTTTTTTCTAAAATACTATTTACCAGTTTATCAACTCCAGTTTTATCGCGATTCATTAATTGACAGAGATGTTGTATTCCTACCTTTCCCGATTTTTTAATATTAGATGGTTTCAAATAATCGGATACATATTTAAATTCAGTTTTCGAATCCATTGAAGGTTTATAATATTTGTTGAAAAGAAAATAACACGCAGGGCATAGGCAGATTACTTTTTTGAATTCTTTGAAGATTTCGATGTTTTCTTTTTTGGCAATTTCAAATTCTTCATTACAACCTGAAGCAAACCAAGGCCAACCACAACATATTTCCTTCTCTAAGATTGTAAAATCCACTTTGTGTTTAAGTAAATATTCAAGCGCATGCTCTGTATATCTTGGAATCCGAATTGTCGAAAGACAACCCATATAAAAAAGCGTATCAGATTCAGTAGGAATTCCTTCAGGTCTTCTAATCCGCATCTTATTAGATGGATAAGGGGTTCGATATTTATTGAAACACTCTATCATCTCATCAAGTCCATCAACTGTATTACCTTCCTCGAGATATTTTTGTTTAAGGAGTAAACGCTCTTCTTCTGTTTCACATTCACCACAATGAACGCAATTGTAAAGTTTGTAATAGTCATTTTGCACAAACTTTACTTTTTCTCTATTTTTGATTAATTCTCTAACTTCATCATCACTCAGATAATTATCAGGGTCAACTTCCTCGGTAGGATAATTTTTTCTACCCTTAATTCTCTCTTTCATTGTATTCACCTAAATTTTGAAATTGAAAATCTTTATTAAAAACCTTCTGAATTTAACGAAATTGGAGCCTTTACTAAACTAACTTTAATCGAGTAACTTTTTAATTAATTAAAAATAATAGAAAAAGAAATTAGAAACATTTAATCTTATTTTATTCTTTTTTTAACTTTACTCCCGTCCTTTGTATTCCTACTTCTTTACTTTCAGGCATGGGAGTACCACAATTATCTTTCTTTGCCTCATTCGCTTTAAAGGCTTTATCTAGTTCGTCATCTAATTCTTCATCTGTGAGTTCTTTATTTGGCATATAATATAATGAGAATCCGAAATATTTAAGGATTATATTTATAAAAAATTGATAAAAAAATAAGAAAATTAAGTTTTAATGCTGATAAAAAAAAAAGATTAAGTCTAAGTTAATCATATTGATTTAAAATGATCTAAAACTGCCTTTTCCTTTTCAAAAGGCCGTCTTTCTGGAACGCTAACAAAATCTGCTTTAATTGTTTCGTAAAAATCTAATCGTAAGTATAAATTACAATAGCACGCTCCAAATTCCTTCACATCTTCGGAGGCATAACTACAAGGGCAAATTAGGTCTCTATCTAATTCTCTATTTCCTGAAGCCAGTCGACACGGACAAGATTGATAACCATAATATTTCTTGTTATCTGCTAAACCAGTAATTAAGTCATTAAAAGTACCAGAGTTTCTATTTAAAATCCAATTATTTTTCTGACTTACCTTATTCACATATTCTTCCATACCCTCTTTGGTTTCCATGTCCATTTTAATTTCCTCCAAGCTTTAGTAATTCTTCATATTTATTTGGATTGTATCCTACAACAAACTCGTTATCCCATACTACAAAAGGATAAGAAATTCTTTCTGGTTTATAAGTTTCTCTTAAGAATTCTAATATCTTTGATTTTTCACTGATATCAATTCTATCAACATCTATATATCGATACTTAATACCCCTCTCAGCTAGAAAAACTTTGCATTTCTTACACCACATGCAAGTGGAGAGAGTAAAGATGATAACATTATGCGTGTCGTTTTCCCCTTTCACTTCTTGCGCTAGCCTTTCAATTATTTCTGGGAACATTTCTTTTACCTTTTAATTTTTAAAATTATAAATTTAGGATTATTATTGGTTTTAACTATTCTACGAGATTTTTCTTCCATTCAGGATCTATACATTCGATCGCTTCTTCTGTGAAGGTCTTCAAATCGCTTTCGCAAGATCTTGAAAGAATTCCTAAATGCTCCAAAGCCCTCTTATCTCCAATTTTCATTAAGCTCTCAACAATTAAAAACAGAAGACTTTTATCTTGGTCTGTTTCATGTTTTTCTAGTTCTCTTTTTAACAATTCTACGATAACCATGGTAGCTTTAGCATCTTTAATTTCACCCATAGCCTCAATAATCCTATTTATCACTATTGGGTCTTCTTCTGAATTTAAGGCCCTTACTAATAAATTCGTAGCCCTTCCATCTTTTAAATGTCCTATCTGCCTTGCAGCAGATGCACGTTCCATTATCTTGCCATGAAACAAATTTTTAAAAGCGAGGTTATACTCGCCATCTCGAGAATTAAAATTAGAATCCATTAAGTATGAAATAGGGAACAAACATTAAAATTTGATTTTTATAAATTATTAAATTCAAGCATATAATTGGTTAATATCAATACAATTTTAAGTAAAAAACATTTGATATAAAACTAATCATGTCTTAAATATAATTTAGATATAACTAAATTTCGTTTAATATTCCTATGCCAAAAGAGGTTATCCTTTGTGTGTCATATTTTGACACTACTCTCGGACCCACTAACTTGTATTGTAGTTCCCCATTGAATACCCAAGAGCACCCCGATTTAGGTAGAATTCTGGATTTCACTGATCTAGAAGGAAATTTTATTTTTACTTATAGGAAGTATCAAACCATTAATCACATTTTTTATATTGACTCAGAATTTGCGCGAGGGGGAAAAGAACTCTTAATGATAACTTTTATGATTAGAGCCGCTTACTTCAAAGACGAAATTACTGATGTTTACAATTATTTGTTATCTAAAACCCCTGATCTCGAATCTTACGCTTCAGAACTCAAAAATCTTCGAGAACTCAAAGAAGTACTACACAACCATAAAAATCGTGTAAATCAAAAAGAAACTCTTAGCGTAGCATCGAAAAAATTTAAAAAAGAATTCTTTAGGCTCTTCAACAAATATCTAGAAAAAATGAGCCCACAGCTAGATTTAACGACTCATTTATTAGATAAAGGAAATTTAAAGAAGATTTATATTTTTGGCCCTAGAAACGCAGGAAAAACAGAGCTCGTTAAAAATTTGGAGGTTATACAATTCCTACAATATAAAAATAACAATATGAAGCGAGATTTATCTAGCAAAATTTACGACTTCATAATTGATAACATCGAAGTTTTGACGTACGAATGTATTGATGAGGATACGGATGATGAACGAACTAGTTTGTATGAAGATTGTATAGATAATGCTCAGGGCTTTATCTTAATCTTTAATGCCTCTACTAAGGACTCTATTAAAGAAACCATTGAAATGTTCCAGTTGGTATTAAATAGATGCCAGGATAAGGGAGATACTATGCCAATACTTATTATTGGCAATAAATTTGACGATAAAGAGGAAATAACCTCGAATATGATTTATGAGAAATTCAACATGGTGGAGTTAGAAGAGTGTGGACTATCTATAGAATATTTCTCTATTAATGTTCTTAATGAAAATGATAAAATTATCAATGCAATTCGTTGGTTGTTAAAAAAAATGATATAATTATCATTTTAATTTAATCTTGTCTTATTTATACGGAGACTTCCACTTTCTGGAATAAAGATCATACTTCTTAAGTAAGAAGTATTTTAAGATTGAAAATTTTGTATGATTTATAATATATTTTCATGTAAATTTGATTTGTTATCATATTTCTTTTGTACTTATTTATAGATTAGAAGCTAAACTTTTTTTACAGAGAGAAGTTATGATATAAATATTATGAGCAAAATGCAAGTCCCAATAGTAATATCAAAAACTGATTGTCATAGGTGCGCAGAATTGAAAGAGTGGCTTCATAAGCACGATGTCGAATACATAGAACGTGATATAGACGACGAGGAATTCACACATAAGTTATTACACGATAAAAATTTCACCAAAACTTTCTGTGATGCAGATGGGTGTATTGTAAATACGCCAGTTGTAATAATGGACGGAAAATATTGGTTTAAAGAGCTCTGGGGTATCTCCGGACTCAGAGAAAAAGAAGCTAAGAAACTCTTTGGAGTAAAATAAGTTAGAATAAGTACTATTATTTTTCTTTTCTATTCTTTAAATTCTGCTAATCTTTTTATGACTTTCCTAATAGTTCTTAATCCCACTTCATCGTTTTGAACTCCTTCCTTACCTCTATCCCTACTCCATAAAGAGGCACCCAAGTTAGCTCCGAATGCGCCTCCAGAAATCGTTATTATATGATTTTGTTGGTAAAAATCTAAGATGCCTCTAATCGCAATTTCTTGACCTCCGCTTCGATCTCCCCCCACTGCAAGCGCAATTCCATATTTACCCTTAAATACATTAGGGTTTTTAGCGACTAATCCACGACAGCGATCTAATACAGTTTTTAGCTGCCCTGAAAGACTACCTTGAAATACCGGTGTACCTATAAGCAAAAATTTGGCTTCTTCTAACATGCGATAAAGTTTTTATTCATCATCTTCATTAATGCACCCTTTTTTTTCTCTAATACAATTAGTTCCCCATTAAATACTCAAGAACATCCAGATTTAGGTAGAATTCTAGAATTCACTGAGGAAGAAGGAATTTTTATATTTACTTTTAGAAAGTACCAAACAATTAATCACATTTTTTATATTGAATCAGAATTAGCGCGGGGAGGAAAAGAACTCTTAATGATAATTTATATGATTAGAGCCGCCTACTTTAAGGACGAAATTACTGATGTTTACAATTATTTGTTATCTAAAACCCCTGATTTAGAATCTTAAGTAATCTTTCTCAATTGAATAATACTGTCTTTTAAACCATGTTTTGATTGACAAATGTAGTATATAGTGTCAAAAAAATAAAGCCTTAAAAAGATAAACATCCTATTTATCATTAATCAATATACAACTTTGTATATCGATTTTAAAAGATTTCTTGGATTTTAATCCCTTTATCACAAATACCAAATTTGATAAAATGAAATCTAAAGTTAATGCTAGTGTCTCTAAGGATAAAAGTAAAAATTCAGTTTCAATTAATTCAAATAAAAATTTAACTTTAAAGAGAGTTTCATTACTATTTTTCATCTTGGTATTATTCTGCTTAATTTTCACAATTAGACTCAATCAATTGCCATATAATAAGGATATTGGATCTCAAGATGTTTCTATTATTAAAGTATCAGATAATTATATTTCAGAATCGATGATTATTGACGATACTGGAGAAGGAGATTACACTTGGACTCAAGCACAAGCTCAAGAATGGTGTAATGGCTCTGGTACTTGGAATGATCCTTATATTATTGAATCCTTAGAAATTGATGGTCAGAATGGTGCAAGTTGTTTAATAATTAGAAATTCTAGTGTGTTTTTCATTATAAGAGATAGTATTTTCTATAATTCTGGTGGAGGAGCTAATGATGCGGGAGTTAAATTAGTAAATGTTTCAAATGGTAAATTAATTAATATAGATTGCTCAAACAACAAAGACCATGGGGTTTGTTTGGATAACTCTCAGAATATTTCTATATTAGAAAGTGATCTGAACAATAATAAGGTAAGGGGTATTTTTCTCTTAATGAGTCATAATAACAACATCAGTGGAAACTTTATAGGATATAATCAATTAGGATTATTTCTTAAGCAATCGAGCAATAATTCTATAATTGAAAATATCTTTATGGAAAATAATGAAGCTTATGATCTTGAAGATAGTCAAAATAATAGTTTTAAAAATAATGAAATAATACCGAAATTTAATGTATTACTTTTAACCATTATAATTATCGTTATTATAGTTGGTGTATCCGCTGTAAGTATCCTAACTATTTGGAAGAGAGTAATTATTCCTAAAAAAAGAGGAGAAGTGAAAGTAGACGGAAAAACAAAAATTAAAGTCGAAGAAAATCTTCATGATAGGTTATCCTTTATTGACTACTTGATAAGGGAAAAAAATGTAAAAGAGGCTCTCAAAAATCTGGAAGAGATTAAGGATTTATGCAACGTATATGGTCTATTTGAAATGATAAACGATTGTGATGAAAAAATTGAACATTGTAATTATTTGTACTTAGAGATGATTAATATAATTAAAAGAATTGTGATAAATTTAGCTACTAAATTTGCGAGATTAGAAATAACTGATATTAGTGAAAAAACTGGAATAAATGATGAAGATTTCATTATTGAAGTTATAGAAGATATGATTCAAAATAATGAGGTATATGCTGAATACTTTTCAAAAAGAATTAATTTTGATCAACAATCGAATATCGAACAAATTGAGAACCTCATAAAAACGTACGGAGAATGGGAGAAAAATAACCTTGATAGGGATGATTCGGACTTTCTAATAGAAGAGATTCTACCTCGGGAATTAAGATCGAAAGCAATAATTTCTAAGTCTAAACCTGATGAATTCAAAGATCTTAATGTCTTTTTAAGTTATTCCACTATAGATACAGATCATTTTCAGATATCACGAGTTGCAAAAAGTTTAGAAGAATACCCAGATATTAACAAAGTAATGTATTGGGAGGCGGATAGTACACAAAATATTGTAGAATATATGGATAAAATGCTTGAAAATTGCGATGTGTTTGTTTTATTTTGTAGTGAAAACTCCATGAAATCCGTTTCTGTAAGAGATGAGTGGCAAGCAGCATTCCAGAGAAGGAAAAAGGGATTAGTTACAATTATTCCAGTTTATGAACAAGCCGAACACATTCCAGTAATATTAGGTCACTTTTTAAATGTTAAATATGATAAAACTGATTTTAATAGTTTTACCACCGAACTTTATCAGGAGATTATGCGCTCAAAGGGCAGAAGAATTCCCGAGATAATCGCTTAAATATAAAGTTTCTATTAAAAATATATACTAGATTCTTAAGTTATTTCAATAACCGTTTTTAAAATAATAAATTTAGAATAAAATGTCAAAAAGATAAAGTCTTAAAAAGATGAACATCCTATTTATCATTAGTCATTATATATTTAGTTAATATTGATTCTAAAAGAATTCCAAGACTTCAATTCTTTCTATACAAAGACATAATTTGATAAAATGAAATCCAAAGTCAATATTCGTCTATATAGGAATATAAAAGGTAAATCATATTCAATAAAATTCAATAAGAAATTAAAACGAGTTTTAATTTTATTTTTCCTCTTAATTATATTTTTTTCAAATTTCATAATAAATTCGAATATAAATATAAATGCTAAAACTAGAGAGGGACTAATTTCTTACGATAAAGATCTCAACTCTAGTAATCAAGATAATAATATATTTAAGTTAGTATTTGGTACTCAGGCTGGTCCATATGATCTTGATCCTCAAAACTCTTGGGATTCTAATTCATATAATGTGATAGATCAAGTTTGCGAAGGTTTATTCACATACAATTTAACCGATCAAAATTTACAGATTATACCCCGTTTAGCAACATCAAAAGGTACATGGATGATTAATTCTACAGACACATGGTATACCGTGTCCCTTCGACCTAATGTGATTTTTCACGATGGAACTAAATTTAACGCAACAGCAGTAAAATTTACTTTTGAAAGGTTAAAATATTTTATAAATAATTCTATGGCTACCGCAGCTACACTTTATGAATATTTTGATCCTGATCTCGGAACTACTTTCCCTATTATTAGTGACACTGTTATTATCGATGAATATACAATTAGATTCGAGTTGAATAAGCCATATGGACCATTCGAGGCATTATTATGCTTTCCTGGATCATATATTTTATCTCCCACATCTACACCTCAATTTGAGTATATTAATATCACTACTGGAACTCTAGTCGGTACAGGGCCGTTTGTTTATGACCATTATATACCCGATGATGAAGTAAAATTTCACGCTTTTGAGAATTATTGGGCAGGAAAAGCAAATATTACAATCCTTAAATTTTCCATTATTCCAGATGCAGTAGACAGAAACAACGCATTGTTATCAGGTGAAGTCGACTTAATACTTAATCCATATTCCTCAATGTTTTCTACTCTTGATGCTGATCCTGATATTACGTTAATTGACGCTGGACAGGGGACAGTAATTTCGCCTCTTGTAATGAGTAATTATTATATCAATGTTACTTTTAGAAACGCAATTTCTTATGCTATTAACTATTCTTATATTCTTAATGAATTACGTGAAGGAAACGCACTGAGATTAGAGTCTCCTCTTCCTGAAAGTATAATATTCGCTAACTGGTCGCTTGATGTAGCAACATATAATGTTTCTAAAGCAAGAGAAATAATGCAAAGTATGGGTTTTGGAGTAGCTTGGGATACAACTTATCCCGGAAGTGATGAGGCTCTATGGTCTGCCGCATCATTCGAGACTTACAATTATACCTATAATATAGGCAACTCATTTCGAGAAGATATTTTACCTTTATTACAAAATAATCTTGATAAAATTGGTATCGAAGTTACTGATGCTGGTATGACCTGGTCAGAATATCTAGATAGATTGTTTATTTTAGGAGTGGATGGCTGGAAGATGCTGCAACTCTTCTGGATGGGTTGGGGGCATGACTATAATGACCCAAGTAATTATATCAATAGTATGTTAACCAATAGAACACTTGATCTTAGTAGTTGGAATAATGGTATGTATAATGGCTATTGGGCAGCGATAGAATCTGGTAGAGATCCGTTTAATCTATGGGATAATGTACAACTTTTAATGGAAGCAGCATTATTCGAAACCAATCAAAATATAAGAGAATCATATTACAATAGGATTCAAGAAATTCTTGTAGAAGAAGATATGCCATGGGCATTTTGTTTCGTCACGCGCAATTATGATGCCTATCGGAGCCGTATTCTTGGATTTCAATCGAACGCTATGGAAATTTTAGATTTTCGTGGTGTTACCCAAAATAGTGCGATTGCCCCACAAACGATATATTTAGATGGTAATCAAGAATGGCAATATTTTAAAAACGCAAGTAAATGCACGGGAGAGGGCACAATTTCTGATCCTTATGTAATCGAAGATTTAGTAATCGATGGCCAAAATGAATCTGTTAGTTGTATTTTTATTGAAAATTCTGAGGTATATTTTAGAATTGAAAATTGTACATTATTTAATTCTGCAGATGCAGGAATTAAATTGCTAAATGCTAGTAATGGACAAATAATTGGGAACAATTGTTCAAATAACGGCGTAGGGATACATCTATTCAATCTTAATACCAACTTTACCATCACTGGTAATAATGTAAATAATAATGTTCAATATGGAATGAATGTAAATAATAGTAATAGCATTCTAATTTATAACAATTCATTTATCTCAAATAATATCAATGCTTTTGAAAGTTTGATTAGCAATTCATGGGATAATGGAAGTCTTGGTAATTTTTGGGATGATTATCCAGGAGTAGATGAAAATGATGACGGAATGGGGGATACATCTTATCCAATATCTGGCCCAACAGTAAGTCAAGATAACTTTCCAATTTGGGATGATGGGATCGACCAAGGAGATGATATATTTAAAATTGTTTTTGGTACTGCTTATGGTCCATTTGATCTTGATCCTCACGTTGCTTATGATACAGTATCATTTGATGTAATATATCAAGTGTGTGAGGGTTTATTTAAATATAAAATATCGGATCCTAATTTACCAGTTATACCAAATCTTGCAACATCAATGGGTACATGGATGATCAATTCCACAGACACATGGTACACTGTTTCTCTCAGGTCTAATGTAATTTTCCACGATGGAACTAAATTTAACGCGACTGCAGTAAAATTTTCTTTTGATAGGTTAGCATACTTCATAAATAATACTATGGCTTATGCGGCTGAACTTTATCAATATTATGATCCTGATGTTAGTATGTATTTTCCTATTATTAACGATACTGTAATTGTAGATGAATATACAATTAGATTCGAGTTGAATAAACCTTATGGTGTATTTGATAATTTATTGTGCTTTCCTGGTTCATATATTCTATCTCCTATATCTACACCTCAATTTGCAGCTATTAATACCACTACAGGTGATTTAATAGGGACAGGTCCGTTTGTTTATGATCATTATTTACCTGATAATGAAGTAAAGTTTCACGCTTTTGAGAATTACTGGGCAGGAAAAGCCAATGTTTCCATCCTTAAATTTTCCATTATTCCAGATGCAGTAGACAGAAATAACGCACTGTTATCAGGTGAAGTTGACTTACTGGTTGATCCATTGACTTCAATGTTTTCAACTTTTGATGCTGATCCCGATATTACGTTATTTAACGCTGGACAAAGCATGATTGTTCAATATCTCGGTATGAATAATCAAATTATTAATAATACATGGCGAAAAGCAATTTCGTATGCAATAAACTACTCTTACATTATTGATGAATTATATGGAGGAAATGCCGTAAGATTAAAGTCGCCTATACCTGAAAATATGCCCTACGCCAATTGGTCCTTTGATGTTGCAATATACAACATAACACAAGCTAGAGAAATCATGCAAAGTATGGGCTTTGGAATAGGATGGGACGCAAATTACCCCGGAATGGATGAGGCTCTATGGTCTGCCGCATCATTCCGCACTTTCAATTATACTTATAATATAGGTAACACCCTTCGCGAAAATATTTTACCTTTATTGCAAAATAATCTTGATAAAATAGGAATCGAAGTTACTGATGAGGGCATGACCTGGACGGATTATTTTTATAGATTGGTTGAAATTCCTCCCTATACAAGAAATATGCTGGAACTCTTTTGGATGGGATGGGGTCCTGATTATGTTGATCCAAGCAATTATATCAACCCACATTTCACTAATAGATCTATCGCATATAATGGAGTTCAATATAATGGTTATACAGCAGCAATGGGAGCGGGTAGAGATCCATTTGATCCTTGGGCCAATGTGCAGCTTTTAATGGAAGCAGCATTATTCGAAACTGATCCAAATGCAAGGAAAGTATTTTACGAAAGAATCCAACAACTTTTAGTTGAAGATGATATGCCATGGGCATATGGTTGTATTCCGTATAATTATGACGCCTATCGAAGTCATATTCTTGGATTTCAATCGAATGCGTTGGGGATATTAAGCTTTTATGATGTGACACAGGACAGTGCAATAGCTCCACAGACTATTTATTTAGAGGGTAATCAAGAGTGGCAATATTTTAAAGATGCAGGAAAGTGTACTGGACAGGGTACAAGTTCGGATCCTTATGTAATAGAAGATTTAGCAATTAATGCTCAAAACAATTCGGTTAGTTGTATTTACATTGAAAATTCTGATGTATATTTTAGAATTGAAAATTGTACTGTATTCAATTCAACAAGAGCGGGGATTGAATTGGTTAATGTTACTAATTCACTATCTACAAGAAACAATTGTTCAAATAATTCTCGTGGGATATACCTGGGAAGGAGTGTAAATAACTCAATTTCAGGAAACAACTCGATTTCAGGAAACTATTATGGTATATGGATAAGCGAGTGTAATAATAATAACATTACAGGAAACACCTTAAATAGTAACAACTTTGGGATAGTTTCATTGTATAGTAATAATAACAGTATTACAGGAAACACCATTAATTCCAACTGGTTTCCAACTGGTTTTGGGATAGGAATACTTCTTAATAGTAGTAGTAACATAATCTCGAATAATATAGTAAATAACTATGACCTCTATGGAATATATTTATTCGAAAATATTGATAATGTTATTTCGGGAAACACCATAAATAATACTATTAATTATGGATTTTTTTTAACAGAAGCTAATTATTCTTTAATTTTTAATAATTTAATTATAGGAAATGGTATCAACGCACTCGATAATGGAACGAATAATGATTGGGATAATGGAACTATTGGTAATTATTGGGATGATTATGGAGGAGTAGATGCAAATGATGATGGAATAGGAGATAGTCCATATTTAATACCTGGTACCGCAGGAAGTCAAGATAATTTTCCAATATGGGATGATGGAATTGAATCGGTTCCAACTGTTGTAATAAATGCGCCGATTTCAAACAGTTTATTTGGGATCACTTCTCCAAATTTTAATGTAGAAATAAACGATACAGATGGCGTAGATACAATGTGGTATACGCTTGATGGTGGTCTCACAAATATTACATTTATAGCTAATGGGACTATTGATCAGATTGAATGGAATAAATTAGCAAATGGAACAGTATTAATTACTTTCTATGTGAATGGTACACTTGGAAAGCTGGCCTCTGCTGCTGTTTTAGTTAGGAAAGATATCGTAGCGCCAGATATTATTATTATTTCTCCTTTATCAAATGAACTTTTCGGAGTCCTAACGCCAACTTATATTGTGGAAATTACTGATATCAACGGAATAGATGTAATGTGGTACACGCTTGACGGAGGTTTAACTAATATTACATTTATAACCAATGGTACCATAGACCAAATTGAATGGGATAATCAAGTAAATGGAACGATTACCGTCATTTTCTATACAAATGATACCGTTGGGAATTTAGCTTCTAATTCTGTTGTAGTTCGGAAGGACGTCGAAATACCAGATATAAATATTAATTCACCTTTACTAAATGAGCTCTTTGGGTCTCTTGCGCCATCGTTTGATGTAGAAATTTCGGATATCAATGGAATAGATATGATGTGGTATACACTCGATGGAGGCCTCACAAATATTACATTTATTGCTAATGGAACCATTGATCAGACAGAATGGGATAATCGGGTAAATGGTACCGTTACGATCACTTTCTATGCAAATGATACTATTGGAAACCTAGCCTTTAATTCAGTAGCAGTTAGGAAAGATATCGAACTACCAAATATTATCATAAATTCACCTCTTCCAAATGAGCTCTTTGGAGTTATTGCACCAACTTTTAATGTTGAAATAACGGATATCAACGGAATAGATACAATGTGGTATACACTTGATGGCGGGCTCACGAATATTACATTTATAACCAATGGTACTATATACCAGACTGAATGGGATGCTCAAGGAAATGGCACCCTAACTATAAATTTTTATGCGAATGATACCATAGGAAATCTAGCCTTTAATTCTGTTGTAATTCTGAAAGATATCGAACTTCCTAATATTTTTATTATTTCTCCTTTACCAAATGAGCTTTTTGGATCTCTTGCACCAACCTTTACTGTGGAAATTACCGATATCAACGGAATAGATACAATGTGGTATACACTTGATGGCGGGCTCACGAATATTACATTTATAACCAATGGTACTATAGACCAGACTGAATGGGATGCTCAATCAAATGGAACTGTTACCATCACATTCTATGCAAATGATACCGTTGGGAATTTAGCTTCTAATTCTGTAATTGTTAGGAAAGATATCGAATTGCCAGATATTTTCATAAATTCACCTCTTCCTAATGAGCTCTTTGGATCCCTGGCGCCAATTTTTTCAGTAGAAATTTCGGATATCAATGGAATAGATACAATGTGGTATACACTTGATGGCGGGCTCACGAATATTACATTTATAACCAATGGGACCATTGATCAGACAGAATGGGATAATCGGGTAAATGGTACCGTTACGATCAATTTCTATGCAAATGATACTATTGGGAATTTAGCTTCTAATTCTGTAATTGTTAGGAAAGATATCGAATTGCCAGATATTATCATAAATTCACCTCTTCCTAATGAGCTCTTTGGAGTTATCGCACCAACTTTTAACGTTGAAATTACGGATATCAACGGAATAGATACGATGTGGTATACACTTGATGGCGGGCTCATAAATATCACGTTTATAGCTAACGGGAACATTGATCAGATCGAATGGGATGCTCAAGGGAATGGAACCATAACCATAACTTTTTATGGGAATGACACCCTAGGAAATCTAGCCTTTAATTCTGTTGTAGTTCGGAAGGATATCGAAGCTCCTAATATTTTTATTATTTCTCCTTTACCAAATGAGCTCTTTGGATCTCTTGCACCAACTTTTACTGTAGAAATTGCTGATATCAATGGAATAGATACAATGTGGTATACACTTAATGGCGGGCTCACGAATATTACATTTATAACCAATGGAACCATTGATCAGACAGAATGGGATGCTCAATCAAATGGGACTGTTACCATCACATTCTATGCTAATGATACCATTGGAAATTTTGACTCTAGTTCTGTTGTAGTTCGGAAGGATATCGAAGTTCCTAATATTAACATTATTTCACCTTTACCAAATGAGCTCTTTGGATCTCTTGCGCCATCTTTTACTGTAGAAATTACCGATATCAATGGAATAGGTGCAATGTGGTATACGCTTGACGGAGGTATAACTAATGTTACATTTATAACCAATGGTACCATAGACCAGACTGAATGGGATGCTCAATCAAATGGAACTCTTACCATCATATTCTATGCAAATGATACCGTTGGGAATTTAGCTTCTAGTTCTGTTGTAGTACGTAAGGATATCGAATTACCAAATATTATCATTAATTTCCCCCTTCCAAACGAGCTCTTTGGAGCCCTTGCACCAAATTTTACTGTGGAAATTTCGGATATCAACGGAATAGATACAATGTGGTATACACTTGATGGAGGTTTAACTAATATAACATTTATAGCTAATGGAACAATAGATCAGACAGAATGGGATGCTCAAGGGAATGGAACTGTAACCATCACTTTCTATGGGAATGACACCCTAGGGAATCTAGCTTCCAATTCTTTAGTAGTTAGGAAAGATATTTTATCTGGTCCAACCATTTTAATAAATACTCCAGCTTCAAATAACTTGTTTGGGTATACTTCTCCGAACTATAATGTAGAAATAACTGCTATTAATATTGTAGATACAATGTGGTATACACTTGATGGAGGTATAACCAATATTACATTTATAACTAATGGGACAATTGATCAGACAGAATGGGATGCTCTATCAAATGGAACCGTTACCATAATTTTCTACGCAAACGATACCTTAGGGAATATAGCTTCTAATTCCGTAGTAGTTCGAAAAGATATCGAAATTCCGAATATTACCATTAATTCACCTATACCAAATGAGCTCTTTGGACCTCTCCCCCCCACTTTTAATGTAGAAATCTCGGATATCAATGGTGTGGATATGATGTGGTACACGCTTGATGGCGGGTTCATAAATATTACATTTACAATCAATGGTACCATAGATCCAATTGAATGGGATAATCAAGCAAATGGTACTGTAACTATAACTTTCTATGCAAATGATACCGTTGGGAATTTAGCCTCTAATTCTGTTGTGGTTAGGAAGGATATCCAATTGCCAAACATCTTCATCATATCTCCAATTCTTAATGAACTTTTTGGAATTCTTGCGCCAAATTTCAATGTGATAATAACTGCTATTAATGGTATTGACACGATGTGGTATACGCTTGATGGCGGGCTCACAAATATTATATTTATAACTAATGGCTCCATAGACCAGACAGAATGGGATGCTCAAGTAAATGGAACAGTAACAATCACTTTCTATGGGAATGACACCCTAGGGAATCTAGCCTCCAATTCAATTGTGGTCAGGAAAGATATTTTATCAGGTCCAACCATTTTAATAAATACACCAATTACTAATAGTTTATTTAGGTACAATCCTCCGATTTTTAATGTAGAAATATCTAATGTTAATGGCATAGATTCGATGTGGTATACACTTGATGGAGGACTCACAAATATTACATTTATAGCTAATGGTACTATAGATCAGGCTGAATGGGATGCTCTAGGAAACGGAACAGTAATAATAAGATTTTACGCAAATAATACTTTAGGGACTTTAAGCTTTATGGATATAATGGTTGGGAAAGATATCGAAATACCAGTGATTACAATTCATAATCCAATATTAGACGAGACATTTCAACTAAGTAGTCCTGAATTTAATCTTTCTATCACTGAGGGAAATTTAGATCTCACATGGTATTCCCTATCTAACGATACATATATAACAGGTAATTATACTTTTTCAGATTTAACAGGAAAGATAGATCAAGGGCTTTGGGATAATTTTATTACTGGTCCGATTGAAACAATTTTTATTCATTTTTATGCTGCTGATTTGGTAGGAAATATCGGCTATCAAAATGTATCTATTAAAAAAGTCCCAGATTATGTTGTTTTGGAAACTACTACTATTGACGATACTGGTGCAGGTAATTACACTTGGGATCAAGCAGAAGCTCAAGAGTGGTGCTTTGGTTCAGGCACTTGGAATGATCCATATATTATTGAATTTTTAGTAATTGATGGTCAGAATACTGGAAGTAATTTAATAATTAGAAATTCTATTGCGTTTTTCATTGTAAGATATAGTATTTTACATAACTCAGGTGGAGGATTTAATGATGCAGGACTTAAATTAGAGCATGTTTCTAATGCTATATTAATTAATCTGGATTGCTCGAATAATAATGGACATGGAGTATGTTTATACGATTGTGAGAATATCACGATATTAGAAAGTAATATGAACCATAATAAGTTAGCGGGTATTTTCTTGAATGAAAGTCGTTTGATTTCCATTATAAACAATACAGAAACAATAAGTTATAACCGTTGGGGTATTTATCTATTATTGAGTCACAGTAACATCATCAGTGGAAGTTTCCTAGGAAGTAATCAATTCGGATTATTCTTTAAACAATCTAACAATAATTCAATAACTGAAAATTATTTCTACTTAAATGATGAAGCTTATGTTGAGGAAGATAGTTTTGGAAATACATTTCAAGGAAATACTGTAATAACGAAACCAGATTATTTAATTGTAATCATTATGACTGTTGTTAGTATAATTAGTATAGCTGGAGTAAGTTTCGTAGTTGTTCGGAAGAGAGTAATTATTCCAAAAAAAGGAAGAGAAATAAAAGTATATGACAAAAAGAAAATTAAAATCGAACAAAAACTTCATAATAGGTTGTTAACTGTTGATCATCTGATAGAGGAAAAAAGTGTAAAAGATGCACTGAAAGACCTTGAAGAAATCAAAGATTTATGCAAAGTATATGGTCTATTCGAAATGTTAAACGAATGTGATGAAAAAATCACTCAATGTAATAGTAAACATTTAGAAATGATTAATATAATAAAAAGAATTGTTTTAAATTTAGCTACAAAATTTGCGAGATTAGAAATAACTGACATTAGTGAACAAACTGGAATAAGTGATGATGATTTCATTATTGAAGTCTTACAAGAAATGATTCAAAATAATGAGATTAATGGTGAATACTTTTCAAAATCGAAAGCAGTTGCTTTTGACAAACAATCGAATATCGAACAAATTAAACAATTCATAAAAATTTATAGAGAATGGGAGATGCTAAATCTTGACAGGGATGATTCGGACCTTCTATTAGAAGAAGTTCGCTCTCAAGAAATAAAACCAAAAGCTATAGTTTCTAAATTATTGCCTGAGAAATTCAAAGAGCTTAATATTTTCATAAGTTATTCTACTCTGGATATTGATCACTTCCAAATTTTAAGTGTTATAAAAAGTTTAGAAGAATACCCAGAGATTGATAAAGTAATGTATTGGGAATCGGATAAAGCACAAAAAGTTGCAGATTATACGGAATTTATGGATGAAACGCTCAAAGAATATGATGTATTTGTGTTATTTTGTAGTGAAAATTCTATGAAATCAGCTTCTGTAAAAGATGAATGGCAAGTAGCATTCGAAAAAAGGAAAAAGGATTTAATTACAATTATTCCTGTTTATGAAAAATTGGATGACATTCCAACCATATTAGGACACTTCTTGAATGTTAAATATGATAAAAAACAATTTAATATTTTTATCAAGAATCTTTATCAAGAGATTATGCGGTCAAGAGGCAACAAATTCTTTAAATAATTCATTTTAGAAACACTGGTAACTTTTTTTTATCCGGTTAATAGAGAATAACGAGAGACCAAGAAATTATAAAAAAAATTGAAATTTCGCAAGTATTTTGTTGAAAAAGATTAAAGTTTATTTATAATTTAGGGAAATAAGTTTTTTTACATCATGTTTTTATAATACAATTAAAAACAAAATTAATATTAAGGTAGATTAATATGTCAAAAATGCAAATTCCAATAATAATATCAAAAACTGATTGCTCAAGATGTACAGAATTGAAAGATTGGCCGCAAACACAATGTCGAGTATATAGAACATGATATAGACGACGAAGAATTCGTTCATAAGCTGTTACACGATAAAAATTTCACCAAAACTTTCTGTGACGCAGATGGGTGTATTGTAAATACGCCAGTTGTAATTATGGATGGAAAATATTGGTTTAAAGAGCTCTGGGGTATCTCAGGACTCAGAGAAAAAGAAGCTAAGAAACTCTTTGGAGTTAAATAGGGTACAATAAGTACAATTATTTTTCTTTTCTATTCTTTAAACTCTGCTAATCTTTTTATGACTTTCCTAATTGTTTTTAATCCCTCTTGATCTTTTTGAACTCCTTCCTTGCCATTATCCCTACTCCATAAAGAAGCACCCAAATTAGCTCCAAACGCACCACCCGAAACGGATATTATATGATTTTGTTGGTAGAAATCTAAAACGCTTCTAATCGCAATTTCTTGCCCTCCGCTTCGATCTCCCCCCACTGCAAGCGCAATTCCATATTTACCCTTAAAAACATTAGGATTTTTAGCGACTAATCCACGACAGCGATCTAATATAGTTTTGAGTTGCCCTGAAAGATTACCTTGAAACACCGGTGTACCTATGAGCAAAAATTTGGCTTCTTCTAACATATGATAAAGTTTTTGAACATCATCTTCATTTATGCATCCTTTTTTCTCTCTAATACAATAGTCGCAGTGCGTGCAATACTTGATTTCCTTTCCTCTTACTGTCCAGAATTCAGTGTCAAACTCAAATTTTTCGGAAGCGTAAGTCAAGGCATATTCAACGGCATAAGCAGTTCCTTGTTTTCTGGGACTTCCACAGATTCCTAAAAGCAAATTCTTATTTTCCACCATAGTTACAATATAGCTATTTCTTTCTTTATTTATTATTTTTTATTTTAATTCTAAAAAATGTTTTAAATTCTTGGTTATTACTAATTACGATGAATTCATCGAAATCGAGTCTAGCAAGGATTAAGATTAAGTTTCCAGACCAACTATGGATATCGGAAATCTTCAAAAAATTTCATGATGTGCGAATGGAAATTGAACACTTTCTTCCTTATGATTTTGAAAAATCCATTGGAAATTCAATCATTGAGATTTTTCATCACAGCATCGATTTAATAATAGAAGAAATTACGCACCATAAATCTGTTATTGAAATTAGCGTTATGGAAAAAGAAGAGACGCGAGTAAAGTTTAATGTAAAAACAAAGGATCCATTTTTATTATATGCAATAATCAAATGTGGTGTTTTAGTTAACTTTCCAGTTCGAGTAAGAGAAGGATACGCTTACTGGAGGTTAGTGTCAAGTAGGGAAAGAATAGACGATCTATTAAATCTTTTTGAACAGAAAGGCATCAATTATACACTCCTCAGAATTGGGACTTCTCCTTATAGTGTTGACGACGATAAGAATAAATTAACTCTAGACGAATCAACAATCTTGAATAAAGCTATTTCTTCAGGATTTTTTGAAATTCCGAGAAAAATTTCTTTAGAGGAATTAGCTAACGAGTTAGGGAAGTCCAAGTCTGCTCTATCTGTTACTCTTAGGAAAATAATTAAAAAAAAAGTAATGTTCGAAATGTAAATTTGACTAAATCTTAAGAATAATCCCTAATTTGTTCTGCTAAGAATGCTGCTATTTTAGAAATATCAAAGGGCCATACATAAGAAAACTTAATGTTAGGATTTTTCTTTTTTGCTCGTTCAATTGCTTCAGGGATGTCTTTTTCAGAATGTTCGCCCCCTTGAGTCATCATAGGAGTAACAACAATAATTTTATCAGGATTTAGTTGTAATGCTTCCTCAAATGCCTCATCCAGAGATGGAGAACAAAATTCGTTAAATCCCACTACAACACTAAAGCTTGTCTGATTTGAAAGAGTAGCAGCTATTTCATTTGAAGTTAAATAGTATTGATCATTTTCCTTAGTTCGAGGCCATTTTCGCATTTTAGTGTCTAATTCTTCGTATTGTTTTTGCATATTTGGAGGTGGAGGTCCTGGCATGTTTTCTAATCTAGAATGGAGCATAAAATAGTCAAGAGTTTCTTTTTGAGGAAAATCATTAGGTGGCATGCCATGCATTGCAAGAACTATAACTATTTTCATAATGTTATACTTAATTTTTCATTGAAGTTTAAACTTATTAAAATTAAACTATGAGAATGTGAATAACTTCAAAAAAAATAATACTAGTTAATAAATGGGATAATAGGATTTACATAATATAAAATTAAAAAGAAAAAGAAAAAAATTGTTTTATAACCATTCTTCCTTTAGAAGATCCCCTTTGACTCCTATTACAACGTACTTTATAGGGACCTTTCTACTTGCTCGTTTAGCACCTTCTTGAGCTAAAGCTAATAATCCAGAACAACACGGAACTTCCATGATAGCTACAGTAAGCGTATTAATCTTGGCATCATCTATTAAACTCTTAATTTTTTCAATATAAACTTCTTTCCCTTGGTCTAGTTTTGGACAAGCAATAGCAATTGATTTGGAATTTAAGAAATCTCTATGAAAATCTCCATAAGAATAACCAACACAGTCTGCAGAAATTAAGACATCAGCCCCTTGATAATATGGAGCATTCGGATTGATTAAATGCATTTGAACTGGCCATTGTCGTAAAGTAGAAGATATCTTTCCTGTAGCTTCATTTTGAACTTTAGGTTCATCAAAAACCATCGTCTGAGAGGATGGACAACCACATTGGTGTGAATGTTCGGCAACGATTTCCTTAACTTGCTTTAATTCTGCTTCTTCCGTGCTCTTTAAAGTTTCTAGTCTTTTTTCGACAGCTTCTTCGTCGAATTCTGCAGCTTCTCTTTCAATTATTTCAAGGGCACCTGTAGGACATCCTTGGATACAAGCACCTAAACCATCACAGAAAAGATCATTGACAACTTTGGCTTTTCCATCGACAATTTCAAGAGCAGCTTCAGCACAATCTACGATACAATTACCGCAACCGGTACAAAGTTCTTCATCAATGTGAATTATTTTTCTTACAACTTTATTTTGGTGTTCTATTTCAGTCATATTTAGAACAAATGGAGATGATTATATATTTTTAATTTCGAACATGTTCTTTTCAGCTCGAATCGTTATAATTTTCAGAATATAATGATAACTTTAAAATAAGAAAAAATCAGTATAAAAACTATGAAAGTTGTAATCGTGGGGAATAATGTCGCTGGAACATTTACAGCTCAAAACATACATTTTTTAAATGAAGATGTAGAAATTGAAATTTTTACTCAAGAGCGGTATCCCTATTACACGAGAGTTAATTTACCAGAATTAATTCCTGGTAAAATTCAAGCTGAAGATTTGATCGTTTTTAAAGATGATTGGTATAAGGATAAAAATATCAAACTAAACCTAAACAGTAAGGTGACCAAAATTGAACCAGATCAAAAAGTTCTCTTTATTGAAGGTCAGGACGACCCTGTTTCTTATGACAAGTTAATATTAGCTTTGGGTAGTGTTCCAAATATCCCTCCCATTAAAAACGCCAGAGAAATGGTAGGAAAAGGCGTATTTACGTTAAGAACCATTGATGATGCGTTAGAAATAAAAGAATTTATTCAAAATGTCAAAGCTAAAAAAGCTATTATTATAGGAGGAGGGCTACTAGGATTAGAATTAGCTAACCAAATTAAAAACGCTAATTTGGATGCTACGGTCGTTGAATTTTTTCCACGATTATTACCAAGGCAGCTAGATGACGAATGTAGTGGCATGTTAAAGAATGAAATTGAATCTAAAGGTATTAATGTTGTTTTAAATGCAGCAACCGAAGAAATCGTGGGTAATGGAGCTGTCAATGGAATTAAGTTAAAAGATGGGCAAAAAATTGATGCTGATATTGTTTTAATCCAAGCGGGAATTAGAGCTACAATCGATCTTGCACAAAATTCCGGATTAGAAACCAATCGAGGCATCATAGTTGATGAATACTTGGAGACAAGTAAAAAAAATATTTTTGCCGTAGGAGATTGCGTGGAATATAAAAATCAAACTTGGGGAATTATCCCAGCTTGCATGGAACAGTCAAAAATCGTCGCTGCATCTGTCTTGGGCTTAAAAAAGATAGAATACAAGGGAACTACACCAAAAAATACCTTAAAAATTGTAGGTTTAGAATTGACTTCAATTGGAGTTTTTGATCCTTCACAGGAAGTAGGAGGCGGTTGGGATATTCTAAAAAGAGCAGATAAGAAAGATTGCTGCTATCAGAAGTTAGTATTAAAAGATAACACTCTTAAAGGAGCCATTCTCTTTGGAGACAACAAAGCTATGTCGTTTGTTTATAAAAAGATGGAGCAAGATGTCACCCGAGAAGAACTTATGGATATTCTTGAGCTATATCTCTATATATGCTCTAATTGTGGAGCGGAATATGATGAAACAAAAAGGGAAATTCTCTTCAAAGATTTACCAAACGATTGGAAATGTCTAAATTGTAAACACCCAAAAGAAGGTTTCAAAAAACAACAAAATAAATAGTGAAGATTATGACAATACACCGCTGTAAAAGATGTAATTACGTATATATAGACGAAGAACACGAGATTCCGTTTGAAAAGGTTGGTGACAACTATAAATGCCCAAGGTGTCGTACCTCTAAGAATTTTTTCGTGAAAAAGCAATCTCCAAAATAAATTCAAATTTAGTTGCTCAAATTTGAGAAAATCTACTATTTTTTTAATATATAATTATTTAATCTACTCATATAACTCTTAGATTTGTTAAGCATGGATTATGAAATTATTATCAAAGATGGAAGAATAATTGATGGAACGGGAAATCCCTGGTATTCTGGAGAAATCGGAATTAAGGACGGAAAAATAGTGGAAATAAGTCCAAAGATAAAAAGTGACGCTAAGAAAGTTATAGATGCCAGGGGTTTGATAATATGTCCCGGATTTATAGATATTCACTCCCATACTGATTATATTTTACCGGGTAGCAGAGGTCAAGAGTGTACATTATACCAAGGAGTAACAACAGCAGTGGTCGGAATGTGTGGAGAAGGTATGGCCCCCATTCCTGAGGGAAGAGAAGAAGACTTCCTTAAGTTAATAAGTAAAATCGACCCAAACCTTTCTCAATTTGAGTTTCCTTATCATACATTCGCAGAATACCTAAATTATAACGAAAAGAAACGGAATTCTGCAAATTTAGTGTTTTTTGTAGGTTATGGCAATTTACAGTGGGCTGCTGGTCAAGGGGGCGAAAATCGTCCTGCTAATCCAGAACAAATCCAAAAAATGAAGGGTTATTTACGTGAAGCAATGGAGGCTGGAGCTTTTGGTATGAGTACGGGTTTGATCTATGCTCCTCAAGTATTCGCAAAAACAGATGAAATAATTGAATTAGCCAAAGTAGTTGCTGAATATAATGGATTGTATTTTTCTCACATACGTGGTGAGGGGGCAACGGTTTTAAAAGCCGTAGGGGAAGTTATTGAAATCGTTGAGAAATCCGGTTGTGTTGGAGGACAAATAGCTCATCACAAAATATCTGGCAAACCTTACTGGGGTACTAGCAAGGAAACTTTAAGTTTAATTGAAGAGGCTAACGAGCGAGGCATTAGTATAACATGTGATCAATATCCTTATAATCGTGGTATGGCTGGACTTATGACGGCATTACCTCCATGGGTACGCGAAGGAAAAAATGAAGATATTTTAAATCGCATAAGGAAACCAGAAAATCAAGAGCGAATAAGAACAGAGGTTAAAGAAGGAATTAAAGGATGGGAAAATTGGATTCGTGACGAGAGTTTTCATAATTTCTTTATTTCAACGGTTACTCACGATAAATGGAAGGATATAATATCAAAGAATATCACAGAAATCACAAAAATCAAAGGATTCTCAGACGATTTTGATACTTTTTTTAATCTATTAATTGACAACGAACTAAATGTCATGACCACCATACAAAGTATGGGAGAAGAAGATATTCAGAGAATCATGACTAGCCGTTATCAAATGGTTGGGACAGATGGTTCTGGAGTTCCCGCTTCTTTTAGCGCTGGAGCATTCCATCCAAGGTTCTTTGGAACATATCCTCGTATTCTGGGTAAATATGTCAGAAAAGAAAAAGTTTTGACCTTAGAACAGGCAATTCGTAAGATGACATCGTTTCCAGCGCAACGGCTTGGACTCCAAGACAGAGGACTTATTAGAGAAGGAAATTGGGCTGATATTGTTATCTTTGACCCTGAAAAGGTTATTGATAAAGCAACCTACGAACAACCTTATCAACTTCCTGAAGGTATTCCATATGTCTTTGTAAATGGTGTTATCGTCGTCGAAAGCGGAAAAAAGAATCGAAAATCTCCAGGAAGAGTGATTAGACGACCTAAATAGGTTCTTTTTGTATAAATTATTTTAAAACTTAAATAAATTCCTTAAACTCCATGTTAATACAATTTTCTATTCATTAACAATAGCTTAGTAAAAACTTAATATTAACCATGGATAATCATTAATATGACATTTAAAGCTTTATTCATTGCACACGCACCTGATGCAGATTATAAAAAACATAGAACTGTAATTGATACTGGAATGTATAAATTGTATTCTGTTGTTGTTAAAACCCAAGAAGAGGCAGTACAAGTATCAAAAGAATATTGGCAAAATGAGTCGATAGAAGCTATTATGTTATGCCCTGGATTCACACATGGTGATGTAGCTGAAATTTTTAAAGCAGTAGAGGGTGAAGTCAGTGTCAATGTAGCAAGAGGAGATAGCCCAAGTAGCAGAATTTCTATGGAAGCGTTGAAAAAAGCAGGATTTTTTCCTTCTTAGTTCTAATAGTTCCAACCAGCGATTGAATACAAACCCCAACCTATAAACATGCCCAATTTTGCATCATCATACCACTCTGGTAAAGGATGACGGCCTAGCGATTCTAAAGTTGGCAGATATTTGTCTTTCATCTCTAAGCATCCTGTTTATATTTGTATTTTTCAATTTTAATTAGTCTGATACTCCTTTAATCTTTTTTAAGATTAAAGTACGCAAATCTCGAATATTTTTATCTATATCATTAATATCATATTCAATACCTAATCTTGATTTAAGAAGGGGAGGAATATGATCTGTATCAATAAATATTGGAATAATTGGAACACCAATTGCTTCGGCTGCTGTCCATTCCTTCTCAACAGGTTTGGAGTTTAGCGCGTTCTTTGAACAAAATAACAACATTATGTCACATTTTCCTAGATTATCATTCATAAACTTAAAGATGTTATCCTGCATATGTTCCTGCCAATAAAGAACTTTCTTAATTTCTGGAAAGCCTTTTAATTTTTTGGCGAATTCATTAATTTTAAAGGTTTGAGCATCTTTTGTTGCGTAGCTTACAAAGATCAAATACTTTTCTCCAAAAAAAGTAGGCCTTGTTTTTCCACTTTGAGGTGACACCCAAGCATCTACTTTATACCCTTCCTCTAGAGGCCACCACTTTTTTCTAATATCAAGAAAATTAAAAGCCTCTTTAAGCTTACCTTCCTTCACTTCAAGTATAGAAGTAATTATAACATAATCTTCTGAATACCATATCATCACTGGTTGTATGGGTTTTTTTTCGAATAAATCAGGATCTATCAGATTTTTCTGTACTGTTTCTATGAATATTCTATTCGCATCATCAATTTTTTCATAAGGAAAACTTAAATAAGTAGTAATTAAATCCAATTATACTCCCTCTATTTCTTATTAATTAGGCTTATTCTGATTATAATCTAAAATTGATTATATCAATGAATTTAAAAATTTAAATTGATAGTAAAAGAAATTTATACTTTTCAGCAATTTTTTGGGTAACCCAAGTATATGAACTTTATAACCTAAAGAAATTAAATTTATTAAAAATAAAAGAAAGATAAAGATTATTATACATTTATTTATAAAATATTAAACAAATTAAAATAAAGGTAGTTTATTGTGGCTAAATGGGAATGTGGCGCTTGCGGTTATGTTTACGACGAAGATAAAGAAGGCACCAAGTTCGAAGATCTCCCTGATGATTGGGTATGCCCAGTCTGCGGAGTTGATAAGAGTTTCTTTACACAAATTTAAGATATACTTTAATTAATTTTATTTTTTTCTTCCTTTTTACATGAAATTTTGAGAATGGACTAATTTTAGACTCGATTAGTTGTTAAGAATTTATAGGATATATAAATTAACTTTAAAATAACTTCAAAGTTCTAATAACTTAATTAACAATATTCTATTAATAAGTAAAAGGGAGAAGAGAATGTCAAGTTTAGAATTACTAAAAGATGTATATTATGTTGGTTATGTTGACTGGGAAGTAAGGAATTTTCACGGATATTCGACTCATAAGGGTTCTTCTTATAATGCATATGTTGTAAAAAGTGGAGATAAAACGATATTAATTGATACCGTAAAAAGACAGTACTTCAAGTATTATTTAGAACACATTCAATCGGTGTGTGAATTCAAAGACATTGATTATCTTATTATGAATCATATCGAACCAGATCATTCGGGTTCTTTTCCGTTAGTATTGGAATATTTACCAAATGCTGAGATTATTGCCTCCACAAAGGGGGTTGAAATTTTAGAACAACATTATCATGAAGAAGTAGATAAAAGTATTTTTGAAAAAATACGAGCAGTAAAAAATGGTGATACTTTAGATGTTGGAAATGGTAAAGTTTTTACTTTTGTTCCTATTCCAATGATCCATTGGCCTGATTCGATGGTTTCTTTTATGACTGACGAAAAAGGAAAAAATGTGTTATTTTCCAACGATGCTTTCGGGCAACATTTTGCTGCATCAAAACACTGGGATGATGAAAATAAATTTTCAGAAATAATGTGGGAAGCAGAAAAATATTATGCAAATATTTTGCTTCATTTATCTAACTTAATTGCTAAGACTCTCCCCGTCGTTGGAGCTTTACCGATAGATGTTATTTGTCCTTCACATGGGGTGTGTTGGAGAAAGAATATCCCTGAAATCATAGAAGCTTATACAAAATGGTCAACCGGAGAAATTGAAGAAAATTCAGTTGTGATTATATATGACAGCATGTGGGAAAGTACAACCAAGATTGCGAAAGAACTCTACCACGAGATTTGGCGTAGGGGAATTCCAGTAAAACGGTTCAATTTAACCTCTTCTGATTATAGTGATGTAATAACTGAAGCAATGAAAGCTAAAGCTATTATTATTGGAAGTCCAACTTTAAATCGGGGACTTTTTCCCTCCGTAGCAGAATATTTATGTTACCAGAAAGGCTTAAAACCAATGAACAAGGTTGGTTTAGCTTTTGGATCATATGGTTGGAGCAGAGGTGCGGTTAGAGCTATAATCAGTGAAATGGAAGCCACTGGAATAGCGATGTTGGACGATTCAATTGAAATACAATTCGTTCCAAAACCTAGTGATTTAAACTTTAAGGAAATTGTGGATAAATTAGTTAAAAAAATGGAGGTATAAATTTATGGATTTTACATTAACAGAAGAACAAAAGAAATTAAAAGCAAAAGCAAGAGAATTTGCCATTAGAGAAGTCTTACCCGTTGCTCGAAAATACGATGAATCTGAAGAATTCCCCTTACCGGTAATTAAAAAAGCATGGGAAGAAAAATTATTAAATTTAGGAATACCAAAGAAATACGGAGGGCAAGGCTATGGATTGCTTGATGCTTGTTTAGTAGTAGAAGAAATGTCTTCAGCATGTCCCGGAATGGCTACTTCTATTTTTGATAATAACCTTGGTGCTGAACCAATCGTTATTGGAGGAAATGAGGAGCAAAAGGAGAGAATTTTAGGTGAGTTAATTAATGAACCTAAGCTTATCGCATTCGCAACATCAGAACCAACAATGGGATCTGATGTGGCTGGCATGAAATGTCGCGCTGAAAAAGATGGGGAAGAATATATATTAAATGGGGCTAAATTCTGGATTACGAATGGTGGATATGCTGATTATATTACAGTTTTTGCTACAGCCGATCCTGAAAAAAAACATAAAGGAATTGGAGCTTTTATCGTAGATACTAAGACGGAGGGAGTGAAATTAGGGAAACATATCCCAAAACTTGGTCAGAGATCATCCAATACTGTTGCCGTAGCTCTAAAGAATGTAAGAATCCCCAAAGAGAATGTTCTAGCTAAACCTGGTAGAGGATTTGTCTTAGGGATGCAGACTTTTGCTCACACTCGTCCTGCAATAGGGGCTTTTGCTGTAGGCTGTGCTCGCTCAGCTATGGAATATTCAATTGATTATGCTCAGAAAAGAGAAGCGTTTGGTAGACCTATTGCGAATTATCAAGTAATTCAAGAAAAAATAGCGAATATGTATAAAGATATTGAAGCAGCTCGATTATTGACCCACAAAGCAGCTTGGGAAGCGGATCAAGGATTAGATAATAATATGAGTTCTGCTATTGCTAAAGCTTTCGCCTCTGATGTTGCAATGAATGTAACAACCGAAGCAGTACAAATATATGGAGGATATGGTTATTTAAGGACATATCCTGTTGAAAAATTATTCAGAGACGCAAAGCTTTATCAAATCTATGAAGGAACAAGTGAAATACAACGCATTATCATATCACGCTTCGCGATGAAAAAATATGAACACGCAATGCCAAGCGTATTCAAACGAGATAGAGCTTAAAGATTAAATTTTTTTATTTTTACTTTTTTTTTACCTATATTTTACATAATATTAAAATATCGATTCGAATTTTCTAATTTATTAGATATTTTGAGATTTTTACGAATTTGGGGGTTAAAACATGTCTGATAAATCTACTGAGGAAGCTCATTCTATAGAAAATGTAACATCGGGAATCGTACCGATGAAGGAAAAGTTTGCTTATGCTTTTGCTCAAATGCCGGGTACGTTCTATGGTTCCGTTATGGGAGTAATACAATCCTTTTACTTTGCGTGGATGGGTCTTTTAACGATTTGGATAACTATCGCACAAATTATCTATGCGATTTGGAATGTAGTAAACGACCCGATTTTTGGTAATGCAATTGGAAATACTCGGTATAATAACAAAAAAAGAGGAGAGGTACAAAGATATATCCCATATATTAAGTTTGGGGCTCCAATCTTTAGTTTGTGCTTTGCTTTAGTGTTTTTTCCCCCAGAGGCGTGGAGAGGGCAAACTTCAAATCTCCAAATTCAAGTTTGGCTGTTTGTATGGTATCTTGTGACCCAAATTGCCTATGATGCGTTGTTTACTCTCGTTTTATGCGCGTATGTTGCTTTGCTCCCTCAAATGACATTAAATCAAAGGGAGAGAGAGAAAATACAACTCTATGGTACCATGTTTCAATTACCGGCGATTTTAATTGGTTTCATTATTCCAATTATATACTTAGCAGATCCTAATCCGGATACTATTGCTCAATTTCAAGTGCTAGTAGTAATTATCGCTGTTTTTGGCATCTTTCCTTACTTAATTTTATCAAAATACGTACACGAACATAGTGAACATATTCCCGAAAATAAAACTCCTTTATTTAAATCCTTAAAGCTCGCTTTTAAAAATCCATCTTTTAGAGTATATATAATATATGACGGGGTTTCAGTATTGTTTCTGAACTTAGTTATGGTGAGTTTACCTTTCTATCTGACGTGGGTTTTAGGACCAATGGAAGGATTTAACATGCTTCTCTTCTGGATTGGCCCAATCCTCTGTGTAATTATTTCAATTCCTATTATTTTAAAAATTGCTTCAAAATACTCAACAAAAGCATCCATTTCATTTTATTTTGGAGCTTTAGCTATAGGTGGTTTCTTTAGCTTTTTCGCTGGACTTTCAGGTAATTGGATTCTTGTATCGATTGGGTTTTCAATATTTATGCTGGGTTTTCCCGGTGAATTTGTCCAACATAATCCCATGAGAGCAGACACTATAGATTATGATTATTGGAAAATTTCGGGTGAAAGAAGAGAGGGTCTTTATGCGGGTATAGGACCGTTACTTAGCAAACCTATGATAAGTGTCGCTTTAGCGGTACCACCAGCTTTAATGACCGCATTTGGTTTAATATTTGTAGGCGAAGGATTATCAGCAACTGAAGGTTTAGCCAGAGCATCTTTAAGCGTTAATATAAGCATGACGCTTCTACCTGGAATCGTATGTTTAATCGGTTTACTAATATGGATTAAATTTTATCCTTTAACTGGAGAAATTGTTAAAAGGATGAAAAAAGAAGTTAGCATTCTTCATGAACAAAAAAGAAACGAATACGAAGAAAGGCGTAATTCATAATATATTAATTCAATAATCTGAATTCAGTTTTTTATTTATCTCATTTCATTATTTCTTTAGTTGCGTCTAAAAAGTTAGAATGGACTAAAGTTGGTTTAATGTCCTTAGCTTCTAAATCCTGTAAATGCTTCTTTCCGTGTCCTGTAACCATATAGACGGTCCTACATCCTCCATTAATTCCAAATTTTATATCTGATGGGTGATCACCGATCATCCAAGAGGATTCTAGATTAACATTCCATTGATCAGCTATTAGTTTTAAATATTTAGGATTAGGCTTTCTACAATCACACTTATCTTCCTTAACATGTGGACAGAAAAAGGTCTTTTCAATTTTAATATTGTTTTCATTTAAAATAGATATCAAATAATCGTTATATTTGTGGAAATCTTTTACTGTATAGTAGCCTCTCCCTATACCAGATTGATTGGTCACTATAAAAAAGATAAATTCCTCCTGTAATTGTTTTAATCCCTCAATAACTCCGGGTAAGACTTCTAAATCTTCAATTTTGTATGAATAATTTTTATCCTCTATCAATACACCATCTCTATCTAAAATAATCGCTTTTTTTTTACTCATATTTTTAATAATTTTTCAACTTACTTAAAGTAGTCAAATTGCTTTAAATCGCGATAGACGCTGTGAAATCTCAGTTTTTTACTATATAGACTTAACACATACTATGTAGAACCAACAATAAGTTTAAATAGAAAGTCAAATATTTATTATTTAAGTTAATACAACATTAATGAGAATAGAAAATGAGAATCTTAGCTATAATGGGTGGTCCTAGAAAGGGTTATGGGACCATGATAATGCAACAACTAGAATATCAACTAAAATTGCTTCAGGAAGTTGAGTTCGAATATTTATATCTTAAAGATGTTCATCTAGAACAATGTAGAGGGTGTCATAACTGCTTTTTTAAAGGTGAAGATAAATGCCCAGTAGGAAAAGACGATCGCGATATAATCTTCAATAAGATTGATCAAGCTAATGGTGTAATTTTCATGGCTCCCGCTTATGCCTTGCACATTCCTGCTCTTATGAAAAATTTTTTTGACAGGTTATCCTACATTTTCCACAGACCTTGTTTTTTCGGAAAAATCGCAATTGGTGTTTGTAATTGTGGTATTGCTGATGCGAAGAAGGTTACAAACTATTTCAATCAAGTAGCTAACTCTTGGGGATTTAATTTCGTACATCGATTAGAGATACGGACGATGCCCATTGAAGGAGCAGAAACAAAAATTGTTAAGAAAATTAAGAAAACATGCAAAATATTCTTAAAGGCATTAAATGGTCAGAGATATCAAAAACCAAGCTTAGGAGGTGTTCTTGGATTTAAAGTGAGGAAAGCACTGCATAATATTGCAAGGGATGAAACTAATGCCGATTATAATTATTGGTTTGAACAAGGATGGTTAGAAGATGATAAGCAATATTATTACGACACTAGAATAGGGATTTTTAAGAGGATTATTGCGGGATTACTTAATTTATTTTTAAAACCACAATTCAAAAAGATGTTTGTTGGTGATCCTCAACAAATTTATAACAAATATTTAAAATTAGAATCTCTAAATTTTGAGATTCTAGCTTAAGATTAAAAAAAGAAGAATATCATCAAAGCTAAATAACCAATCCCTAATATAATATGATATATTGCGAATAACCCTCCCACTTTTAATAACCTTTTATAATTTAAATCATCAGCACAATATCTCTTTGAGAGTTCTAAGGTCATCATATCTGCTGCTGAACCTTGAGGTAAGATATTTCCTCCTAAGTTAATCCCTAATATAAAAGCTATCAGCATAGGAATAGTGGAAAATGCAACGGGAGGTTCCGTCAAGACCTCTATAATTGGAATGAATAGAATTGTAACAGGTACGTTATCAAGCAAACCCGAGAGAACAGAGGTAATAACTAGTATCATAACACATAATAAAAATAAATTAGATGGGGTTATAGCTAACACAAAATTCTCCAACAGGGTGATTATCCCTGCTTTCTCAAACGAAAATATTAATACAAAAAGGCTTATAAAAAAAAATATTAATTTGAAATCTACTTTCGTTAAATAAAAGGAAATATCGGGTTTTTTCTTTCCTGCAGTATTGAATCTTGGATTTATAAACACAAAAAGAAGCATACCTAATAAACCAACAAACAAAATGTTTTGAATAAAAATTAACAAAATGAAAAAAATAGCTAGTCCAATAATGTTTCGATAAAATATTTTTTTATCTATTGGTTCTTCTAGGATTACTAGTTCATGATCCTCGTAATGTTCAATTTCTTGCGGTTCCTCGTTTTCTTCACAGTGTGGGATCCATATATCGCCTAGATGTTTCTTTAATATAAATCTATCAAGTAAAAAAAGTGTAGACAGTGTACCTACAATGAAATAAATACTAAGATTAGTAAAAAACCATGTGGATGAAAGAGCAAAATGATTTGCTATTAAAATATTCTGTGCAGAACCAAATGGAGTTAAAGTAGACGCAAGATTGATGCAAATAGTCATACCCAATAGTATTGGAGCGGGATTAATTTTCATCTTTTGACTGGTGCTAATTATCATTGGAACAAATATAACTGCGACGCTGATATCTTCAATGAACGCAGCACTTATAGTAGAAATAAGACATATCACCCAGAAAAATTTTCGCGTATTAGTACTAAATTTCGTCGTAATCCTTCTCGCGACTTCCTGAAATATGCATTGTTCTTCTAGAATCGCAACAATTGTAAATAAAGAAACTAAGAAAAATATAACCTCCCAATCTACAGCAAGAAAAACTTCTTCGGTCGAAACACCGGGAGATAATAAAAAAGTAGCTGCTGCTGAAACTAACATAGCTACCATAGAATAATAAAGAAAATCAGATTTCTCTCTAAAAAGAGCAATAATTACAATAATAAAACAACATAAGACAATAATTTGGAGTAATAATAACATATTCTATACTTTAAAACTCATTACCTAATTAAAAAGTTAATATTAATTTTTAAAAAAAAAATAAAAATAAGAATTATTCCTTAATTTATTCGGTACCTTTCCATAATCCATGAAGATTGCAATATTCCCTGGCGATTAACCCTGTTGTATCACTAACAACAAATACTGCTTTAGGTTCCATTCCAGGAGCTAACATTTGCCTTTTATAGCAGTTATTCTTACAGATTAATTCAATCCACATTATATAATGCTCTTCTGTCATGGGGTGTGGTGTTCCTATAGAAATACCAACATCAACGGTAACCTTATTACCATCAATCGTTATTTTAGGAACATGCTTTTCACCTTTCCAATCAGCAGTTTTTTCCTCCATTAAAACCATAGGTTGTCCGCAGCAGATAGTCTCTGGAACCCCAGGATTAAGGATTTCAATTACCTTTCCACATATGTTACACTTTGCTATTGATCTCATATTTATCATTCACTTTCTTTAATTAAGAACAGCGTTGTTTCTAATATTTGAAAGTTAATATTTAATTATTTTGTTTAAATTTTATAAGATATATCCAAAATTTAGTAGTCTTCGCATCTTTTTCTGAAATAACTTCTTGGATGTGAACAGCTTGGACATTCAAAGTCTTCTGGAAGCTTATCTAATTCAACTTGGTAACCACATTCAAGGCATATCCATACTACTTTATCTCCTCGTTTAAAGAAGATATCGTCGCCTACTAACTTTAACAATTTGCCATATCTCTCTGAATGATGTTTTTCTGCGGAGGCAATAGCTCGAAATCTCTTAGCTATTTCTGGATATCCTTCCTTTTCTGCGATATCAGCGAAACCAGGATACATTTCCTGCCACTCGTAATCTTCACCCGCAATAGCCGATTTTAGATTTTCTTCTGTGGTTCCATAAGTAGTAGGACCACCAGCCTTTATCTCTAATTCTCCGAATTTCTCTTCCTTCTTAAGGTCTTGGAGCATTTTATAATTCCAACCACCATGTTCCCTTTCTTGATTTGCAGTCTCCTCAAATACCTTTGAAATAAGAATATATCCTTCTTTTTTAGCAATTTTTGAAAACAAAGTATATCTGTTCCTCGCTTGAGATTCTCCCAAGAACGCGGCAAATAAGTTTTCTACTGTCTTTTTCATTTTCTCACCTTTTTTAATTTATTTATTGGAAATTTTCAGTAAATTGAATATTTTTGAATATATATTTATTTCGTTAAAAATAACTTTTTTACTTATAATTTAAAGGAAAAGATGATGTTTTGATATTCACCTCGATAATTAACTATAAAGTATTTCTTAAATTTATCTAGGAAAACCGTTCTTCTAAAATAATATACGAAGGTATAGATGAAAAAAATGGATAAGAATAATATTATTCAAAATATTGATGCTTGTATAGATTGCAAAACATGTATGGAATATTGTGATACCTTTATGGTATCAAATGATGTATTAAAATCTCCGAACGGGAGATTAAAAATTGCTGAAAAGATATTTACAAATAAAGAAATATCTGAAGAAGAAATTATCGGATTATATACGTGTACTTTGTGCGCTCTATGTGATTTAGTATGTCAACAAAATATTTTGATATCTGAAATAATTCATTCCTCTAAAATGGAATTAGTTGAGCAGAATAAAGCTCCTTTATCTATTCATAAAAAAATCATTAAAGACATTATAGAAAAGGATAATTCTGTAAATGGAAATCCAGATGAGCGCTTAGATTGGTTACCTGAAGAATATAGAGATGAAGAAGTTTACGAAAAAAAAGATTCAGATACATTATTGTTTTTAGGATGTATGTCCTCCTTTCGGGTAAAAGAGAGTGCGAGCGCAGCTTATAAAATCCTAAAGGAGTGTAATTACGATTTTAAGATTTTTAAAAGTGAACCGTGCTGTGGAGAATATATATATTCAGCAGGTAATTTAGGTCTCGCCAAAAAAGTATTTCAAACGAATTTGGAACTCTTTAAATCTAATGGAATAAAAAATTTAATCGTTACTTGCGGTGGATGTCTATATGCTTTCGATAAAGTTTACTCTCTTTATTTAAAAGATTATGATATAAATGTAAGGCACATTATTGATGTTATTTATGAATTAGAAAACAAGAAAAAAATTGACTTAACGCCTTTAAATAAATCCGTTACATATCACGATCCTTGCAGACTTGGAAGAAAATATAAGAGCGGACCTCTATATACAGAACCTAGAGCGTTATTAAGAAAATGTGGAATAGAAGTAAAAGAGCTAGCAGAGGATCATAACGATTGTCCTTGTTGTGGGGCTGGATCTGGAATTAGAGGTGTTGATAGTAGTATTAGTATAAAAATTGGGAAAAAAATATTTGAAAAAACCCAAACTAAGGAGATCGCATCATCTTGTCCATTATGCATTTTTAATTTTAGATATGTAAATTATAAAACTCAATCAGATAAAGAAATTAAATACATAACAGATTATGTTTTAGAATCCATTAAAAAGTAAAGTGAAACTAATTATTTCTTTAAAATTAATAGTTTGTACTTTTAACACCGCCATTTTCTACAGGATAACCACTTCTGTGCCACATTATCATTCCACCGGTTAAATTTCTGACGTCTTTGAAGCCTGCTCTAACTAAGAGTTGAGCTGCCATCATCGAGCGCGATCCACTATGACAAATTATAACAATTTCCTCATCTTTATATTGTTCTAAAGCATCAAAATTGTGCATTAATTCGCCTAAGGGCATCAATTTGGAATTTTTTATATGTCCAGTTCTTCCCTTATACTCTTGTGGTGTCCTTACATCTATTAAAATTGTTGGAGCCTCGTCTGAATCCATTCTCTCATATAGTTCATTCGCAGTTATATTTGATAAAGCAGGTGCTTCTTTAGCTCTTATTTGTTTCCTTGTCTTTTTCTCAGGTTTCACTGGCGCTTCAATTTCTTCATGTGTTGCAATACCTTTTTCTAATGTGGCAACTAACTTTCCTTCTTCTTTTCCCAGCGTTAATAACTTAACAGCTTCATTCAATTTTGCGTATGCCTCGACACTGGCTTTAAATCCTGGATCTGTAGCATATATTTTTAACTTTTTATTCTCGGGCAACATTTCAAGAGATTTTATAAGAGCATTTAAAGGACCAGGACAAGCTAAACCAGAAGCATCTATTTCGATATAGTCTTCGGTTATCTTGTGTTTTTTTTCAATAAATTCTTCTATTACTTCTTCGGATGCACCGCACTCAGCAGCTATTTCTTCAGTTGTAGCTTTAGCCGTTTTATAGAGTTTATATCCGCCAGTTAAATTTCTAACTTGATATCCTTTTTGGATTAAGAGCCTAGTAGCAAGGTAAGCTCTGAATCCCACTTCACAGAAAAGATAAATCTTCTTATTTTGTGGTATTTCATTCAGTCGATTTCTTAACTCTAAATCGCTTATATTTATTGCTCCCTCAATAGTCCCAACTTCATATTCATCAGCTGTTCGAACATCTAGGATAATACTATTATTTGCTTTAATTTTGTCTAGATCGTTCCAGTGCCAGATAGGCATATCACCTTTAAGCACATTTGATGCAACAAAACCAGCCATGTTTACGGGGTCTTTGGCAGAACCGTACGGAGGTGCATATGTAAGCTCAAGTTCCTCTAAATCAAAAACAGTCCCATCAAATTTCATAACAGTGGAGATTACATCAATTCTTTTATCTGTTCCCGAACCTCCTACTGCTTGTACTCCAAGAATTCTTCCATTTGGGGTTTCAAAAATGAGTTTCAAGGTTATAGGTACTGCTCCAGGATAGTATCCGGCGTGATTATTAGGATGAACATATATTTTTTCATATTTTAGTTCAGTTTTACTTAATTCTTTTTCATTTAATCCAACTGAAGAAACGGTTAAATCGAATACTTTGACGACAGAAGCACCTAACACTCCATTATACCTTGAGTTACGCCCAGCTATGACATCAGCGACAATTCTACCTTGTTTATTAGCTGGTCCTGCTAATGGTACTCCAGTTGGTTTTTTTGTAACGAAATTTTTAATCTGAATGGCATCTCCAACAGCAAATATTGAAGGATCAGATGTCCTCATTTGCTCATCTACAATAATATGACCTTTAGGACCAATATCTAATCCTGCTTCTTCAGCTAACTGATTCTCAGGTTTTACGCCAATAGCTAGTATTATCATATCTGTTTTAATTCTCCCCCCACTCTTAGTGATTACATAATTGGATCCTTCGCTGCTAACTTCAAAAGAGTCTACTGGATCTTCTAACTGTAAACAAACGCCGTTTAGGAGTAATTCTTGGTGCACGAACTGAGCAATTTCCTTATCTAAAGAAGCCATGACTTGGTCAAGCATTTCCGTAACCTTTACTTTAATCCCACGATGCCTAAGATTTTCTGCCATTTCTAAGCCAATAAATCCTCCTCCGATCACTGTCGCATGTTTAACGCTATTACTCTCTATATGATGAATAATTTTATTAGAATCAGGAATATTTCTTAAGGTAAAAACCGGAACATCGTTCATCCCTGTAAAAGGAGGAACAATCGGAGATGCTCCAGGAGAAAGAATAAGATAATCATAATCTAATTGTATTATATCCCCGTTTTTTAAATTTTCAACGGTAATATTTTTATTAATTCTCTCAATACTCTTTACTTCATGGTCTATCTTGATATTAATATTAAACCGATCGAGAAATTTCTCTGGAGTCATAAGTTTTAACCGTTCTTCTTCTTTTATTACCTGACCAATATAATAAGGTAAACCACAATTTGCAAAAGAAACAAATGGACCTCTTTCAAGCACAGTTATCTCTAAATCTTCTCTTAATCTTCGGAGTCTGGCTGCAGCTGAAGCTCCACCAGCTACTCCACCTACAATAATTACTTTTTCCATTTTAGAATCAGCTATTACATTTTTTAGATGTGTTATCACTACTTATAACTTTAAAAATTCGTTATTCCATTTAAAGAGCGTTCTTATGATGTATTGATTAATCTAAGAACTAAAAATTTGCTTTTTTGAACTTAATAAAAACAATTAGAATTATAAAATACGAGTTTAAAAAATAAGAAAATATATTGAAAAAAATTAACCTCTATAATCTAAAACTATAACAACATCCACAAAAAGGTCGTAATTCTCATCTTCGTCATTATCATGTATCACGACCTTTTCAACTTCGTCCAGTTCTCCTTTAACTTCTATAAGTTCTGATTCGTGTATTATCTTAACTTCCGAGCGCTTTAATTCTTTCCTTACTTCGACGTTACCCGGAATAGATTTTGCTGAGGTCACTACAATTACTCGTCCAGTATATTCCGTTAACTTTACTGCAAATGCTAACGATTCATCTCCAGAATCAACTACTAAGACTCTTTTCTCTCTAAGTTCCTCCAAATCAGCTGGAATATGATCGTAAACGCCCGTTCCAAAAAACTTTTCAATTCCTAATATTACTCTAACACCTAGTTGACATGAAGTTGCAACTTCTATTTCTGGGTTCGTACCTAAACGGTAGTTGTCAATCGCAGCCTGCAAAGCATCAGCAGCAAGATTCGAACAATGCATTTTAATAGGTGGTAGCCCGTCTAATTCATCAGCTACATCCTGTCTCGTGATTTTGTAGGCTTCGTCAAGAGTCATTCCTTTTGCCATCTCAGTTACCATTGAAGATGTAGAAACTGCTGATCCACAACCAAACGTTTTAAATTTAATATCGTCTATTATCTCCTCGCCTGCATCATTTTTGCCAACTTTTATGTATATCCACATGAGATCGCCACAAACTGGATTCCCAACTTGACCAATTCCATCTGCATCTTCTATTTCACCCACATTACGTGGATTTTTGAAATGATCTAAAACTTTATCTGAATATTGAGTAGATTTCATATTATTATTTCACCTCTTCATTTTTCTTTAAAAAATCAGAAGGCGTTAAAGGCGACAACTTTCTCAACCTTATTACTTGATCGGGTAATACTTCTAAAAGTTTATCAATGTCACTTTCACGAGTTGTTCTACCCAAAGAAACAAGCAGACTTCCATGAGCTTCTTCATGAAGAAGTCCCATAGCAATTAGTGTGTGGGATGGTTCTAATGTTTTTGAACTGCAAGCTGAACCCGTAGCGGCAGCAATATTGTGCTCTTTTAGTGTGAGAATTAACGATTCTCCTTCAATGTAATCAAATCGAAAATGCGCGTTATGAGGAAGTCTTTTTTCAGGATGTCCGTTTAAATGGGACTTAGGGATTGTATCCAAAACGTTTTTTATTAGCTTATCTCTTAATTTTTTCAAATTTTCTGATTCTTTTGGCATTTCTTCTTTCATGATTTCTGCAGCTTTAGCGAATCCTACGATTCCTGGGACATTTTCTGAACCGGATCTAAACCCTCTCTCTTGTCCGCCCCCAATTATTATAGGGTTTACTCTCACTCCTTTTTTCATGTAAAGAGCACCAACTCCTCGCGGTCCATAAATATCGTTTGACGAGAGTGTGATAAGATCGATTGGTACTTTTTTAACATCAATAGGAAGCACGCTTTCACTTGCTAATGCATCAGTATGGAATAAGATTCCTTTTTCTTGAGCTAGTTTGCTAATCTCAGCTGTTGGTTGTACTGAACCAACTTCATTACTCGCAGTAGATATTGAAATTAGAATCGTCTCATCGGTAATATACTTTTCAAGTTTGTCTAATCGGACAATACCAAACCGATCGACAGGTAGTCTGCTTACTCGAAATCCTTCTTTTTCAAGATACTTGCCAATATTTAAGATCGAGATGTGCTCGATTTCAGAAATAATTACATGGTTCCCTTTTTTCTTCTGTCTCATTGCAGCTCCGATTATCCCTAAGTTATTTGATTCTGTCGCTCCTGAAGTAAATATAATGTCAGCGCGATCAGGTGCATTTACAAATTTCGCAACTTTTTCCCGTGATTTTTCTAAAATATCCGTAGCAACATCGCCATCATAATGTAGTGAAGCAGGGTTAGCAAATTTCTCGTTAAAATATAACATCATTTCAGATACTACCCTTTCATCAACTGGTTTTGCAGCTTGATTGTCTAAATAAACACTCATAATTTTATCCTCTATTAGCGTTTTTAGCTTACTATTTCTTTTTCTTGAAGTAAAATATCAGATCTTCTCCATCTTTCACCAATTCTACCAATTCTGTTCCTGTTCTCTTCGCCCATCTTGTTAAATCTTCTTCCGCTGCTGGATCGTCCGCTAAAACTTTAAAACACTGACCAACATCCAGGGTTTCTGAAAAATTTCTAACTTCAAATAATGGCTCTGGACAAAACAAACCTCTCGTATCTAATTCTTCGTCGTATTCGATCTCCTTTTTATCTCCAGACATTTTAACAACCTTCTATTACTTGTATATGTTATATAAAGATTTTTTGTATTTAGAATTAATTTAATTTATAATTCTCCTATGAGATATACTTTCCTTAAGAAGATAAAAGTTCTTATTATATTTTAAACACCTTTTTTGTCATTTAAAATTGGAAAAATCAACTTCATATAAAGCGACTTTATAATTTATAAATCTCAGATTTGAGATAATAAAGTTTGAAAGTTTAAAAATAAAAATAGATAAAAAGTGAATTATATTCCAAATGCTTCTTTGATTACTTTTACACCTGAAACAGCATCGTCTGCGAATAGGTCTGCACCTAGCTTTTGGGCAAGTTCCATATTCAAAGGCGCTCCACCAACTATCAATTTTACTGAATCCCGAAGTCCGGCTGCGATTAAAGCCTCGTGAACCGCCTTAATTTGTTCAACTGTCATTGTTAACAAGGAACTTAAAGCAACAATATGAGCCCCAGTTTCCCTCACTTTATCCACTATAACATTTTCATCAACATCCATTCCTAAGTCAAACAATTCAAAACCAGAACTTAGTAATAATGAGCCTAGGATGTTCTTACCTATGTCATGGTTATCGCCCTTTACAGTTGCGAGGATGATTTTAATCTTATCTTGCGATTGATCTGATGCCGCTAAAGCTGGTTGGAGCACTTTAAACGCTTCTTTCATTGTTTCGCCAGCGAGTACGAGTTCAGTAAGATAATATTCTTTTTCTTCGTATCTACGCCCTACCTCGTCCATTCCTTTAGTTAAAGCATTTAGAATATCAAAAGGTTCCTTCCCATCTACTTCCAACGCTTCCTTTACAGCAGCTTCAATATCATCTACTTCTAATTCAATTATTAGTTCTGTTAACTTCTCAAAATCCATAATAAAATCCATGATTTGTATATATTTAATAATAAAATATCTTACTTAAGATAAATATTTTCCAATATAATTAGGACAATATAGTATAATCTCTCCAAAAAAAAGGAAATAGAGAGAAGCTCAGACTTAACGGTTTAAACTACAAAATAGTAAAATATTGAAAAAGTTTATATAGTGCCGCGTTACATTGTAGTTTAGAGAGGAAGTCGCAAATAAAAATATCCCCTAATTTCCTATTTCCTCGGGTTTTCCCCGTTGAAGGGAACATTTAAATGGTAACGTACGGAACTAAATTTTATCCCAAAATCTTGCAGGGCAACCTGCTCAATTTCCGGCTTCTCTCTTTCTCCTTTTTTTTGTTTTATGTTGATCTAAGAGAGAATTTCTGCAGGATAATGTTTTAAATTTTAATTTGTTATTAATTTTCTTTCTATGGTATTTATATATTCATCTAGAAATTAGATAGAAAATTTCAACCTAATATTGACTCTATAGCTTAATTCATAGCATAAGATTTTAAAGAACTAAAAATTATAGAAAGAAGAATTCGAAAAAGAATGTGAAATAGGATTAAAAATGGAGAAAGAATTTCTTGAAGAACCTCAAGATATTGAGGATATCGACCTTTTAGAAGAAGTTAAAACGAACAATATTGTTATTTTAGCGAATCATTTAGTTAAAGACTATGAAATTGGTGAATTCATTGTAAGAGCTGTTGATGATGTCTCCTTAAGAATAAAGGAATCCGATTTTGTAATAATAAAAGGTCCATCTGGAGCTGGTAAAACTACTTTATTAAATTTGATAGGCGGGCTTGACTCTCCTAATGGGGGAGTAATTTATTCAAATGGGGTTAAAATAACTAATTTGCAGGAAGAATCTCTTGCCACATTTAGGTTAATAAATGTGGGATTCATTTTTCAAAATTATAACCTTATTAGCACTCTAACTGCTGAAGAAAATGTAATGTTCCCTATGAAATTAGCTGGTTTGAATTTAAAAGAACAAAGAGAAAAAGCGGTGAGTCTATTGAAACAAGTGGGTTTAGGAGAAAGAAGAGAACATCTTCCGTTCCAACTTTCAGCTGGTGAACAACAGAGAGTAGCAATAGCAAGAGCTTTAGCGAATGATCCTGAGATAATTTTAGCAGACGAACCTACTGCAAATTTAGATAAAAAAACAAGTTTGTTTATACGAGATCTCTTTAATGACATGAAGAAAGATAATAAAACAATTGTTATTGCCACTCACGATGATTTTCTAATCGAACTTGCAAATCGAATTATATCTTTTGAGGATGGAAAAATAATCAAGGATGAATAAGTTAAAACTTAAATTTAAAATTATAAAAATCTGGTGTTAATTACATTTCGTTTGATTTTGCTATAAAAGATTTCTATAGGAAACGGGAAACGACTTTTTCTTACACATTAATGATTGCTTTAGTTATTGCCTTAACAATATTCTTAATAAATTTTATATCGGCAATAGGTTTTAATACGTTTATAACATATAATTATGAAAACGCCTATTATTTCTCTGGAGGGATCAGTATTGTATATACAGATTTTACTACGCTTGTTCTCATCCTGATGTTAATTATGGCTTTTGCTGTGGTGATAATTGTTACTAGTACTCTAATTATTAACAAAAAGCGTGACATTGCTATTATGAAAGCATTGGGATCTCTACCTAAAAAATTGTATAGTTTTTATTTGACCGAAGCTTATCTCGTGTTTATTATTGGTTTTCTATTAGGTTTAATAATCGGATATATTTCGTACGGTATTCTCGCGTTCGTAGCTCCATTTTTTGGAATTTTTACATCATTTCAAATTGATTATATTTTTACTCCAATTTTGTTTTTTTCATGTCTTGGAGGAATATATATTGTTCCTGGTGTACTTTTAAGGAAAATAGGAACCCAAAATACTATTAAATTGTTTTCAAGAGATATTTCATATAATTATGATGCTTCAAAAAAACTTACATCAATCCCAAGATGGTTGAGCTCAATTGGCTATAATTTTAAAATTTCTATAATTAATACAATTAGAAGAAAAGGTGAATTTAAGAGATATATAATAGTTTTTTCCATAATTTCCTTAATAATTTTTACATTAGGGTTAGGTAGTAGCGTATTAAGTAATTCATCTCAAGAATGGATAGCAAAATCTCAAGGTACAGATGTTATTGCTATTGGTCATAGGAATGTCATTCAAAACTATACTTCAATGTATTCTATGTTTTCTAGCCCGGAAATCATTATTACTGAGAACGATATTGATTTTTTCGATCCAAATTACTTATTCAATCTTAGTGATGTCGAAGATCTTTTGAATATTTCTGAGATTGAAGAAATTGATCAACGGTTAATTAGCTTTTTCAGTGTCACAGAATTGGATGGTTATCATTTTCTTGAAAATGGAGGGTATATAGTTGCCGGGCAACAGCGTTCAGCGTCTATTCCAATTGTCGGAATAAATACCACTGAAATAATTCAAGATTTCGAAATGGATGGGAACTATTTTGAGGAGGCTGATCCAATCTATATGATGATTGGGGATGGATTAGGTAATAATTTTTTCGATTATCCTTTAGATCAGAGTATGAGAATTGAGGATTTAGGTTTAGGTCACTCCTTTCACGTTTCTGGTGTAGTGATAGACAGTTTTTATAGTGGATTCGCAGGCTATATAGATTTAAAAGTTATGCAAGGAGAGTTAAATTATAGCTCGAATGAGATTAATCTACTTTTATTAAAAGTTAAATCTGGTGAATATAATAATATAATTGGGATCATCGAATCAATTATTAATGCAAATCTCGGAGGAAATTTCAGTTATATTAATTTAAATCAAATTTTCGAGATTAATTACGATTTCCTTAATAGTTTAACTTTATATCCCTCTCTAATTATTATTATGATGGCCATTATTTCAATTATTTCTTTATATAATTACCAAAAAGGTAATATTTTAGAAAAAGCTAAAGATTTCTTAATTATGAGGGCAGTCGGGTCACAGTATAAATCAATTAAGAGAATTCTCTTCTTAGAAGCTCTTTATATAATTATCCCTTCGCTTCTATTAAGTTTGGCCATTGGAATGATATTGAATTCCACAATTCTATTGTATAGAGCTTATTTACCTCATATTTCAATTCCTTTTATTATTAGTGGAATTCTTTTTGTAGCTTTTTTAATCTTCAATTACTTGAGCCTCTTTCCTATACTTGGGAGAATAAAGAAATTTACTATCAAAGATTTCGATATGTATTAATTTTATTTTCGGAAAGAAAAAGATTAAAAAACTGATTTTATATAAATAATATAAAATTATTATTTCTAATTAAATTGTAAGGTGCGAAAATGACAGAAGAAGAGAGCTTAAAGAAGAAAATTAACGATTTAGAATCAGAATTAATAGAAAGGGATGAACAAATTAATACATACCTTGATAAAATTGAAACGCTTGAAGTAGAAATTATGAACTATGAGGAAATGTTCGATGAAAAAGCTCCAAAATCAAAAATAAAAAAAGCAAAGGAAGAAAAATTAAACCTTGAATTAGATGCAAAAGATCGAGAAATCAGAGAACTAAAAGATAGAATGGGTTTTCTAAGGATGGAAAAAATAGAATTACAAAAGAAACTCGATCTTGAAATTAAAAAATCTAGTACTACTTCTGTCATTAGTGTCGAAGAGTTAAGAGAAAAGGAGAAAGCACCTCTAAATCTCCTCCTCCATGAATTGCAAGATAAAATTAACAAGCAAGAATCATTAATTAGGAGATTGAAAAGTAAAGATATTGGAAGCGATGAATTTAACGAAAAATTGATAGAAAAGGATAAAAATATTGAAATGCTAACTGATCAAATTGCCGATTTAAAGGAGAATTTAGAAAAAAAACCTATTCAAATGGAAGTAGAACCAAAAGAAACCAGCAGGGACATTTCAAAAAGCCTCCTAGAAGAACTACAGAGTTCACTTAATAAACTAAAGAGACAAAATGAAGAATTAAAGAAGAAGTTAGATAAATACGAGAAAAAAGATAAGAAGAAGAAAGAACCAAAAGAAGATAAAAATGTTCGGGAGTTAAAAGATAAAATATCCCAATTATCTGGAGAATTAGAATATAAGAATAAAGAAATTGAAAAGCTTAATACTTCGGCGATACATTTGGAAAGCTTATCCGGACCTGATTCATTAAAAAAAGTAGTTGAAGAATTAACAAGTAAATTAAATAAATCAAAAACGCAAATTACAAACCTTAAGCAACAACTTACTACAAATCAAAATATCCCCACAGATACTCTACCTCAAGGAGATGTTGGAGGAAAATTAAAAATTCAAAGAGAAATGGCAAGCTTTTTACAACAACAACTAGATGAATCAAAACATGCAATTAAAACTAAAGAAGAAGAAATTGCTACAATCAAAAACGAGGCAATAAGGATAAAAAGAAAATATGAGGAATTGAATAACCAACTCAAATTAAAGGATCAAAAAACTAACGAATTAAAGGCTGACTTAGATTCGCTTAGATTTCAAACTCAAACAACTCAAACTCAAGCAACTCAAACTGTTAGTCCCGAATCCAATTTAAGACTTAAAGAACTCCAAAGTTTGGTTGATGATTTGAACAAACAAAATATTCAACAAAGGTTAGAAATTTCTCAATTAAGAAAAAGTAAATAATGGATACCAAATGAAGCTTTATGGAATTAATAATCTTAGGTTCTTCCGCTGCAATTCCCGTTCGCGAAAGAAATCTTCCTTCTACTGCTCTTAAATACAAAAATGAACTCCTGTTATTTGATTGTGGGGAAGATCTCCAAAGAAAATTTGTTGAGGCAGGTTTAAAATTCAACAAATCTTTAAAAATATTAATTTCACACTTTCATGGGGACCACATTATTGGGCTTCCAGGCCTTTTATTTAGGTTCGGATTAAACCATAGAACTGCTCCTATTACAATTTTTGGACCGAGAAACCTTTTTCTCTATTTATTTATCCATAAAAAAATACTCGGACTTAAAGCAAATTATCCCATTAGTATAGTAGAAATCGATAATGAAAATAAGAAATTAATTATCTTCGAAAGTCTAGACTCCGAAATCCCAAGTAAAGAAGTTGACTTAAAAAATGATATTATCTATGAAAACGATAAATACACTCTCAAATATACAGAAGTTCATCATTCAGTGTTAACTTTTGCTTATTCATTCGTCGAGAAACCTCGTTATGGTAAATTTAAACCTGAAAGAGTAATTGAACTTGGAATCCCTCAGAGTAAACTTTGGAAGAAATTACAGGAAGGGGAAAATATCGAATATGAAGGAAAAACAATTAATCCCGTTAAAGAAGGAATTGTAGGTCCAAAAAGACCCGGGAGAAAAGTAACATACTCAGGAGACACAGTCCCTTGCGAAAACTTAATAGAATTAGGAAAAAATTCTGATATATTAATTCACGAAGCAACTTTTTCAAAAGACCTTTCTGATGTTGCTCAGGAAAAACTGCATTCTACTAGTGTAGATGCTGCTACTGATGCAAAAAAAATGGGAGCAAAACAATTAATATTAACGCACATATCGTCAAGATATCAAGAAGACGCTAATAAATTATTAGAAGATGCTAAAGAAGTATTCCCCAACTCTATTTTAGCTATAGATCTAATGAGAATATCTTTAGATTAAAATACTTTAGAAAAATAAGAGGATATGAATTATTTCTAGTTCCCACCAGCAATGTGGGGAAGTATTGTAATGTCATCTTTAGGAGAAATTTCAGTGTCTTCGTCGGCTTTCTTCCCGTTTATGAGTATTCCAAAATACTTCCCTTCCAGATTTAACTCTCTGAGTAAATCCTTAACTAACATTTTCCGCTCGGGAATATAGGTTTCAATAATACCTGTTTCTAAAATATCTGCTGTTTGTTTCAATTTGTATTACCTCATGATGTTAATTTAACTATTATAAATAAAACCTTTTTAGTATTTAAAATTAATTCAAGAAATCAATAAATGTGGAGTTTTAATACTAAAGAAATTTAAATCGTTATATTTATCTCAGTTTTGTGTTTGTGTTGAATAATTTAGATTTTGTTAATCTAGAATTAAAAATTTTTCTATTCTTTTCTTAAAACCATTATTTTTTATGTGTTTTTTAATTTTAATGCATAAATTAAAGCATTATTAATAGGGTTGATCTCAGATTCTTCAGGAGGACACATTTAGCGATTATGGCGATGATATCGAGAGTATAAGAGAATCCTTAATGCAAATTGAAACAATCAAAAACGAGAAGAAAAAGAACAACCTTATCCAAAAAACGATAAATGATTCTATTTTATCTGCAATTGAAATTGCTGATTCTGGAGAACTTTTTGAAGCTGGTGAATTTCTCTATTCAATAACAGAATTATTAGAAAAAATTGCTTCTGTTCAATCTGCTAAGTTATATAAATTAATAGTTAAATTTTGGAACAATCAGATAAACTCATTTAAACTTCAAGGAAAGTTACATGAGGTAGCAGAGATTTTCTTACGAATCGCAGATTTATATGAAAAATTAAACGAGCCTAAGTCTTGTAGAAAGAATATCTTAGGAAGTATTAATTACCTGAAGCAAGAAAGTAAAATATTAAAAGAATTTAATGAAACAAGAAAGCTGGCTCAAAATTATGAAAATATTGCTGGATTATACCTTAAATTTAATGATTTTAAAAACGCAATAAAATATTATTTAAATGTAGTCAATATCGCAAAAGATTATCAATATTTTGATTTACTTTCTTATTCTTATAAACAAATTTCGTCATGCTATCAAGAGGTAGACGAGATCGATAAATCTAACAGCATGATTTACGATGGAATAGAGTTTTTCTCGTTACTTTTTCAAACTTTTGAAGAAAAAAATGATAATCTAGCAATATCTCAAATTTCACAAGTTTTAAAATCTCTCTATCAAATTATCGATGATGAAGAACAATTTATTAACTATTCTAAGAAAGAAGCTGGTGCCTATATCAATTTAGCAGAAAGATTAGAAAAAAAGAAAGAAAATTTTTACAAAATTGCAAGGTATTATCGCGGGGCAGCATTATGTTATCAAGAAATTCATAATAATCTAATTGAATCTGCTTCTTGTTTTGTTTTGGCTGGAAATTATTCTGAGGGGATTGAGGATTTCAATGAAGCCGCGACAAATTTTTTTAATGCAGCGGTGACATTTAAGGAGTTAGACAATTTTGAGATGACTTATAAGCATTACGTAAAAGCCGGTGATAATTATTGGAAAATTGAGAATGTGAACGATTCAACAGAGTGTTATTTAAACGCGTATGATATAGCTGTTGAAGGAAGCTTAGAATATAATAGATTTGGTATTTTCAACCAGATTGTTAGAGGTTTAAACATTATTGCCAAAGAAGGACTAAAAAATAAACAATTTTATACAGCAGCTACTCTTATTATGGAAAGCATAAAATTTTATCAACAACTCGACACCGCAAAAGACTTTCTGGTTAACGAGATGCTTAAAAATGTGTATCGTTATTACTATCGAGCGGCGAATATAAAGAAAATTGGATACTCTCATATCGTTCAATCATATGTGATGGCTGCCATTTCTTCTATTCTGAACGGTAAAACTAAAAAAGCCCTTGATATCCTCTCTGAGATTGAATCAGAAGGAAAAACGGTAAATAAATACAAAGAATTAGTTAAATT